>DASWGE010000016.1:0-29058 GCA_036393895.1 Streptosporangiaceae bacterium
CTTGAGGCCTGGCGCAAGCGAACCGAGGTCAGGTTCAGCGGCGACTGCGCGCTGCCGTGGCTGCTCGGAGTGGCGAACAACGCCACGCGTAACGCCCAGCGCTCGCTGCGGAGGTACAACCTCCTGCTGGCGAAGCTGCCGCCGCCAGAGGCGGAAGCCGATTTCGCAACCGAGGCTGCCGAACGTGTAGATCAGGAACGACTAGCGCAGCATCTGCTGTGCTCCATGGGGGGATTGCAGCAGGCGCAGCAGGAGGTGCTTGCGCTCTGCGACTGGGCTGGGCTGAGTTATGCCGAAGCCGCCGTGGCCTTGGGGGTGCCGGAGGGCACCGTGCGCTCGAGGCTCTTCCGAGCGCGACAGCACTTGCGTGACCTGGCTGATGGCAGCCAGGCCCGGTGCATGCCAGTCAGCCTGTCCCCAGAGCGCCAGTTAGCGGGAGGCACGCCAGCATGAGTTACTTCCACCCGCAGCGGATGCCGGTTCTGCCGGACCGCCGCAAGAAAGCGGCGCGCCTGCAGCTTGAGCAGATAGTGGCTAACTCGGTCAAGCCTGCGCGCCGCGTCAAGCCCGCGCTCATCGCGGCTGGGACAGCCGCGATCGTCCTTTCGACCGGCGCAGCCGCGATCGCGGTCGCCGTCTACCAGCCGGTCACGAATAATACGGACGCTCGCTGCTTCACCGTGGCGGACACCTCGGGGTTCGCTACCTTCATCGCTAGTCCCGGCAAGCCGGGTACAAAGGGCGCTACCGAGAAAGCCAGGCAAGTATGCGCATCGCTGTACAGGCAGGGGTATCTCACGCGGGGTGCTCAGCGGATCAAGCCCAGACCAGGCAAGGGAGTGCACCCCGTGCCCTCGCTGGTGGTATGTACCTGGCAGGACGGCACCGCGGCCGTCTTCCCCGGCCTGAAGGGGACGTGCGCGGAACTAGGCCTCCCGGCGGCGGCACGGCGGTAGTACGGCTCTAACCGCCTGCAGCCTGGCGTGGCGGCCCCGATTCCCTGAGCCAGATCGGGGCCGCCATGCCGAATAGGCGTCGCGCTAAAGATGATCACGCGGGTGTGGTACTTCTTTGCGCACAAAGCTCTTGATCATAAACGGCGGCGGCCTCAGCACGGCTTCGCTGTGCACCATTTCTCTGAGGACGTCTGGTCATTGAATGTACCCAGCTTCGCCGCAGAGCTGTTCCTGCTGATCGAGAACGTCGTCCCGCCGAAATTGATGTTCTGGTACAGGGTGTTGGCACAGCCGCTCTCGGTAATCACCGACGACACCACGTCATTCCAGCCGCTCGGCATGCTGCCGGCCTGGAAGGAGCCGCAACCGCTGGACTGCGTCCAGGTCAAGGTGGCACCCCCGAAGTTGATGTCCTTGTAGTCGATGCTCAGCACGAAGACTGTGGCGGGGGCGTTAGCCCTCGCGTTGAGCTGGTCCGGCGTTACCGATCCTGGCTTCGCCGAGGCGGGCAGCTTGACCCTGCCGCCTGTTGCCGCCCTGATCGATGCAGAGAAAGTGGAGTAGCAGGTTGCAGTCGGCGTAACCGAGCTCCCAGTCGGCTGAGCCTCGGCCGTGCAGTACTGGCCCTTACCGGATGACGCCGTATGCGCCGAAGCGGCGCTGGCGGAGACGGCGCTGCCAGAAAGCAGCAGGCCGACGAGGGGCAATACTAATCCCAGGCGATGTTTCATTTGTGCCTCCGCTTCACTTCTCTCCGCATCGTGAGGATCACGATCCAGATTCCGTAGCTCAATTATCAGCTAAAATAAGCCATTTGTCAAGTAGTTGAGAGAATGGGTGTCTAACAAACGATATGAGTGATTGTTGTGGTCGGTTGTTGACTGACATCTGCTCTTGGCACAACTGCCCTTGTCCGCCCGTCCGGGGAAAGTGAGCCGCGCCCTACGTACCGGAATTTCCACGTCAAGAAGTAATGACAGAAGCGGTGCCTATTCTGGCCGTAGTTCTGGCCGTAGTTCTGGCGGGGTTCTGGCGCAGTTCTGGCGAGGTTAGCCGACCAGCGTCTTCACCGAGGAAGTGAGCTCGGCGAGGCCCTTCTTGGCGTCCGCGAAGAACATCGAGGTCTTCGGGTTCGTGTAAAGCTCGTTGTCGATTCCGGCGTAACCGTGACCCATCGAGCGCTTGATCACGATGATCGACTTGGCGGCGTCGACATCCAGGATCGGCATGCCAGAGATCGCCGTGCCTGGCCTGCGCGCGGCCGGGTTGGTGACGTCGTTCGCGCCGATCACGAGAGCTACATCGGTCCTGGCGAACTCGGGGTTGACTTCGTCCATCTCCTTGAGCAGCGGATAGGGCACGTTCGCCTCGGCCAGCAGGACGTTCATATGACCTGGCATCCGGCCTGCGACCGGGTGGATGGCGTAGCTGACGTCCACGCCGCGCGACTCGAGCAGGTCGGCGAGCGCGGCGACCTCGTGCTGTGCCTGCGCGGCGGCGAGGCCATAGCCGGGCACAATGATCACCTTGGACGCATAGGCCAGCTGGATCGCCGCGTCGTCGGCGGCGATGGCCTGGACCCCGGCGCCCGCGGCTCCTTCAACCGCCACGGCGGAGTCGCCCGAGCCGAACCCGCCAAGCATGATGTTCGCGATCGAACGGTTCATCGCATCGGCCATCAGCTTGGTCAAGATGCCGCCGGACGCGCCGACCAAAGCACCGGCGATGATCAGCGCGGTGTTGTTGATCACGAATCCGGCCATCGCCACCGCGGTGCCGGTAAACGCGTTCAGCAGCGAGATGACCACCGGCATGTCGGCGCCGCCGATCGGCATGACCATAGAGATGCCGAAAACGAGCGATGCGGCGATCACGATGCCCAGGCCGACCATGCCAGGGGAGTCGATCACGTATGCCCCGACGCCCACGGCCGCTACAGCGAGCAGGAAGTTCAGGATCCGGGCTCCCGGGATGGTCACCGGGGCCGAGGTGATCACGCCCTGCAGCTTGCCGGCGGCGATGATCGACCCGGAAAACGTGACCGAGCCGATGATCACGTCGAGTACGGTCGGAACCGAGGTCGCGGCCCCGACGCCGGCGCCCACCGACATAAAGTCCCGAATTGCCACCAGAGCGGCCGCGCCGCCCCCGACCGCGTTGAAGATGCTGACCAACTGGGGCATCGCCGTCATCTTCACGGTCCTGGCGGTGTACAGGCCCAGCCCGCCGCCGACGAGAATCCCGGCAGCGATCACGATCCAGCCGATTGGTCTGATCACGCCGAGGTGCACGACCAGGACGCCGGTCGCGACGATCGCCGCGACCATTCCTGCCACCGACACCTGGTTGCCGCGCCTCGCCGTCGCCGGGGTGTTCATCAGGTGCAAGCCGAGCACGAAGCAGGACGCGGCAAGCAGGTAGACGAGCTGGATGATCGTATTGAACGTGCCGCTCATGCCCCCGCCTTGCCGTTCGGGCTGGCCTGCACTGCTGACGCCGCGGGCGATTGGGCGATCCGCCGCCTGAACATCTTGAGCATCCGGCCGGTCACAACGTAGCCGCCGACGACGTTCATGGCCGCGAACGCCACTGCCACGAAGGCCAGGATGTACCCGACTGCGTTGTGGGCGGTCGCCGCGACCACGATAGCCCCGGCCAGCACTATGCCATGGATAGAGTTCGCGGCCGACATCAGTGGCGTATGCAGGGTGGCGGGCACCTTGCTGATGACCTCGAAGCCCACCCACAGGCTCAGCACGAAGATAATGAAGTCGACCAGAAGCATGACCTATTCTCCGGATCAGTCGGCCGCGGACGTGGCGAGCGCGGGGTGCACGACCTGGCCGTCGTGCGCGATCACGACGGCGGATACCAGCTCGTCCGCCAGGTCGACGGTGAACTGGCCGTCCTTGACCATGTAAAGCAGCAGGGAACTGATGTTGCGGGCGTACATCGCCGAGGCCGCCGCGGCCATCGTCGACGGCAGGTTGTCGGCACCGATGATCGTGATGCCGTTGTCGGCCACGATCGTTTCCCCCGGAGCGGAGCCCTCCACGTTGCCGCCCAGCGTGCTCGCGCCCATGTCGACCAGCAGTGAGCCTGGCGCCATCGACTTCAGCGCCTCGCCGGTGACCAGCAGCGGCGGCCTGCGGCCCGGTACTTGCGCCGTCGTGATGACGACGTCATGCCGCGCGATGTGATCGGCCAGCTCCGCCTGCTGCGCCGCGCGCTCGGCGTCGGTGAGCGCCCTCGCGTAGCCGCCTTCGCCTCCTGCCGGGCCGACCGATGTCAGCTCGATGAACGTGGCGCCGAGTGACTGGACCTCCGTCTTGGTCTCCGGCCTGACGTCATAGGCACTGACCACCGCGCCGAGGCGCCGGGCGGTCCCGATGGCCTGCAGGCCGGCGACGCCCGTGCCGAGCACGAGCACCTTGGCTGGCCTGGCCGTGCCAGCCGCGGTGATCAGCAGCGGGAAGAACCGGCCGTATGAGGCGGCTGCCAGCAGCGCCGCCTTATAACCGGCGATGTTGGCTTGCGAGGTCAGCGCGTCCATCGGCTGCGCCCTCGAGATGGTCCGGGGAATCAGGTCGAGGCTGACGGCCGTCGCGCCAGTCGAGGCGAGCCTTTCGGCGAGCTGGGGATCGGTGAGGGGCGCGAACATGCCGACGACGGCCTGGCCGGAGCGCAGCCGGCCGACCTGCGGTCCGTCGGGCTTGCCGACCATCACGATCGCGTCCGCTACGGCGAGCTGTTCTGCGGGGACAACGGTCGCGCCGGCGTCGGAGTACGACTCGTCGGGCAAGAATGCGCCGGCGCCCGCGCCGGTCTGCACGAGAACCTCGTGCCCGGCGGATCGTAGCTTGGCGACCGCTTCCGGCACGAGCGCCACCCTGCGCTCGGCTGGCGCGGTCTCCTTGACCACGGCTACCTTCATCGGGGGACCTCACTAGGCGGGCTCACGCGACGCAGCGGTCAGACCCCTGAGCGTTCTGGCCGGCCGCAGTTTCCCAAGTATGGACCTTACCGTCTGGTCGGGCGTCTTCGGCCTGCAGGACGCGGCGCCGGGCCCCGGACCGACCTGACCTGGGCGTAGGCCCGCCCCGCGGCCCCGAAATGACGGCCTCGGTGTCCGTGGCGGCGAGCCGGTTTGGCAGAGTGGGGGCGATGACTGAGTCCGAGTCGGCCCTGCCGGTACCGGGTAAGCAGCCCGCCGCCGATGCGTTGGCAGCCAAGCTTCTCGCTGCGCAGCGGCTGCTCTCAGCACTCGACGTCGACCCGGATGTCCGGCTCAGGCTGCATCTTCGGTACATGGCGATTTGCACGTCACTGAAGCTGCCCGCTGCTAACCGGACCCTTGGCGCCCTGAGGCTGGACCAGCTCATGGCCCATGCCGAGCGCGCGAAGGATGACGACCGCCAGGGAAGGCTGAATGCGCGGACCGAGCGAGCGAATCGCGACGAGAAGCCTGGCCTGAATTAGCTCTGCGCCCCACGGGCACTCGGCAAAATCCGGGTGACGCCTGACCCCTTTTATTACTGAATTGCACATAGTTTCAGTAACGACACGGCCCGTTTCTTTGCGCAGATCATTGTGCGCCGCCGTCACATCGCCTACCTTCAGGCACGTCAGAGGTCGCTGAGGCCGGTAAGAGAGGTCCTGAACTACGCGACCTCCCGTTGGGGGACCGCAGGAGTGACGACATGAATAAGCGCGACCTGATCGATGCTGTTTCCGGGCGGTTGGGGGATAAGAAAACCGCAACTGAAGCCGTAAACGCAATTCTTGACACTATCCAACACGCAGTAGCCAAAGGCGACAAGGTAGCTATTACCGGATTCGGCGTCTTCGAGAAGTCGGACCGTCCGGCGCGCACCGCGCGGAACCCGGCTACGGGCGCGTCCATCAAGGTGGCCAAGTCGTCGGTGCCCAAGTTCCGGGCCGGCGCCGACTTCAAGGCCATCGTCAACGGCGAAAAGAAGAAGGTCGCAGCGGGCAGGAAGTAGGCGAGAGGTGTAAGCGACCCGCTGAACCCCTGGTGGTGCCAAAGCCCCAGGGGTTCAGCGGTCGGTGCGGGTCGGGTGGTTGAGTCAGCGCAAGCCGGGGCGCCGGGCGAGCGCAGTCTGCAGCAATCGGTCGATGACCTGCGGGAACGGCAGCCCTGTGGCTTCCCACATCTTCTGGAAGTAGGAGGTCGGCGACATCCCGGGGAACGTGTTGATTTCATTTATCAGGATCTGGTTGTCCGGGGTGTAGAAGAAGTCCACCCTGGCCAGGCCCTCGGCCGAGACGGCGTTGAACGCCGTGGCAGCCATCTCGCGGATCTTGTCCGCGTCTGTGGCCGGTACCGGAGCCGGGATGAGCATGCCGCTGGCCTGGTCGAGGTACTTGGCCTCGAAGTCGTAAAAGTCCTCGCCTCCGTCCAGGCGCAGCTCGCCTGGCAGGCTGGTGTCGGGCGGCGCGCCGTCGAGGCCCTCGAGCACGGCGACCTCGATCTCCCTGGCCGTGATGGCAGTCTCGACGATGACCTTGGGGTCGAACTGCCGCGCCAGCTCGATCGCTGCGGCAAGCTGGCCATGGTCGCTGGCCTTGGACGTCCCAAGGCTCGAGCCGCCTCTGGCGGGTTTCACGAACAGCGGCCAGCCAAGCGTCTCGATCTGCGCGGCGAGCTGCGCCTGGCTCGGGGTTGACTGCGGCGCGGCCGGCCAGTCTGAGCCGCGGACCACGACGTGCGGACCGACCGGCAGGCCTCTGGCCTGGAAGATCAGCTTCATGTACTCCTTGTCCATGCTGACCGCGCTGGCCAGCACGCCCGCACCAACGTACGGGACCCCGGCCAGCTCGAGCAGTCCCTGGATGGTCCCGTCTTCGCCGTAGGGGCCGTGCAGGACTGGCAGCACCAGGTCGACGTCGCCGAGCACGTGCGGGATATGGCCAGGAGCGCTGGCCACGACCGGCGAGTCGCCCTGATAGGCCCATGGCACGACGTGGGCGTCGGGCTTGGCGACCGACTCAACCGTCGGCAGTTCGCCGTCGGCTATCGCGAGCTTGGCCGGATCGTCGGTCACCTGAAGCCAGGCGCCCTCGGTCGTGATCCCGATGGGGATGACCTCGTACCTGTCGCGGTCGATTACCCGCAGGACATTGCCGCCGCCGAGGCAGGAAATCGCGTGCTCAGGTCCTCGGCCGCCGAACACGACGGCAACCCTGATCCTGCGCCCGCGGGGGGATTGGGGGGGTAGTCCCCCGGGCCCAACACTGCTTTCCACGATACGGTTCCTCCCGGATGAGACCGTCCCCCCGGCTGCTTCAACGGATTCCCGATTATCAGGCATCCCTTGGCCGCTCGGGTCGCCTTCCGCGCATCCGCCGGCGCGGCCGTAATCAGCTACCTCCTGCTCAGCGAGTCAAGCGCAGCCAAGGCGTCGGCCAGGAGATCCTCGCCGTCCTCCAGCCCGACCGAGAACCGCACCGAGCCTGGATCGATTCCCGCGGCCGCCAAGGCGGCGCTATCCATTTGCCGGTGGGCGGTCGACCCGACGTGGCTAACCTTGGTGTGCGTGCCCCCCAGCGAAGTCGCGACCTGAGCTAGCCGCAGCCGATCAGCAAAGACCATCCCGGCTTCCTCGCCGCCATGGGGCGCGACCGTCAGGATCGCCCCGAACCGCGTACCCTCCGGCCCGGCATCGAACTGCCTGCGGGCAAGTCCGTGCCCTGCGTGCTGGCTGAGCCCCGGATAGTAGACGTTACGCACTGCGGGGTGTCTAACGAGGCTGGCGGCTAGCAGCTGAGCAGTCGCGCATTGCCTGCGGACCCGCAACGGCAGCGTCTCCAGGCCGCGCCGCAGCAGGTAGGCGTCATCGGGGCCGAGCGACCCGCCAGTGTCGATCCTGATATCGCGGATCCGCTTGATCAGCTCGGGGTGGCCGGTGACGACGCCGCCGGTGACGTCCGAGTGCCCGCCGAAGTACTTGGTCGCCGAGTGCAGGACCAGGTCTGCGCCGTGCTCGAGCGGGCGGCAGATTACTGGCGGCGCGAGCGTCGAGTCGACGACCAGCAGCGCCCTGGCCTCGTGCGCAAGGCGGGCGATTTCCGCCAGGTCGGTGACGGCGACCGTCGGGTTCGCGAGCGTTTCGGCGTAGACGATGGCCGTGCCGGAGCGCAGCGCCGCCTTCACCCGGGCTACGTCGGTCATGTCCACGAAATCGGTCGAAACGCCAAATCTGGACGCGACGTTTCGCAGGAAGCTGTAGCTGCCGCCGTAGATCGCGGTCGGGGCGACGACGTGCGCGCCGGCTCGGGCGAATGCCCAGAATATGGTGGATACGGCCGCCATGCCGGAGGCGAATGCCTGGGAGGCGGCCTGGTAGGTCAGGTTAAAGCCCTCGAGCGCCGCAACCGCGACGCAGAATGCCTCGACGGTCGGGTTATCAATCCTGCTGTAACTGAACCCGGGAGCCGCGCCATTGAGCACGGCGGCGTACTCGGCGCTCGAACCGAATCCGAACGCCGCTGTCCGGTAGATGGGCATCGCTAGCGGCTGCTGGCTGGGCGGCGCGGGCACCGGCAGGCGTACTGACCTTGTGTTCTCGCCAAGAGGGCGCTGCCGGTCCGCTTGTGGAGGTGGACCTGCTGCGGCGCGCAGGCCGGCTTCGCGGAGTACCGCGGACCTCCGCGGGTCGATGAGACGCAGCGGATCGACGATCCCAATGGCGCCTCCCGCGCCGGGATTTGGATGTCCGGCGTCACCGGTCGGAACGGCGGTGCGCAGCGGATCGGTGCGGCTCAGAGGGTCAGTGTGGCCCAAGGGTTCAGCACGGGGCGCCTCGATGGCCAGGCGGCGTGTCTCGATGGCTCTCGGCGGGGAACCCTGCGGCCCAGGACGCTGCGGCACGCCGCGTTGTGGCAGCCCGCGGGGATCGCTCGCCTGGCCGGCTGGCCCTCGCCCGAACCATGCGTCGACGGCAATGCGCGGATCGGCCACTCGCGGATCGGCCACACGCGGATCGGCGGCCATGCTTGGGTCTGCCGCTAGCCTGGGATCTCGAGTGAGCCGGGGATCTGCGCGGCGAGGGTCAGCCGCGAATCTGGGGTCCATTCGACGCTGAGCCTCAGCGGCGAAGCGCGGGTCAGCCGCGAGCCGTGGATCTGGCGGGAACCGTGCGTCACCTGCCAGGTGTGCGTCAGGCGCGAGCCGTGGGTCTTGCGGCAGCCTGGGACCAAACCGGGGGTCGCCGGCACGCGCGTCATAGCGGCTGGCCCCGACCTGGCCGTCGCCGTGACGAGCGTCCATGGGTGCCGGCCCGTCGCCGTAGCGAACTTGCGGAGCCCGCCCGTCGCCATATCGGACGTCCTGGGCCGGCCCGCTACGGTACCGGGGGTCGCCCGCCGGCCGGCTGGCGTAGCGGGGGTCGCCGCCCGGCCCATTTCCGTACCGGGGGTCGCCCGCTGGCCGTCTGGCATAGCGGGGGTCGGCAGCCGGCCCGCCGGTGTACCGGGCATCGCCGGCCGGGCCGTCGACATTCCGCCGGTCACCGGGCGGCGGGCCGTTGCCGTACTGCGGATCGCCGCCGCGCCGGATCTGGCCAGGCTGGCCGGCGTCCGGATCGTCCGCCGGTCCTGCCTGGCCCCGTTGGCGGCGCGGATCGTCGGAGTCCCGCGGACCCCGCAGCGGCCGGGGCCATTTGTCAGATGCCATAGCGCTCTGGCTTAGCGGTGCGGCTGGCGAGCATCAGGGCTGCTTCGCCGACATCGAGGCCGTCGTATACCACGCCGGCGACTACCTCGGTGATCGGCATCTCCACGGAATGCGTGCTGGCGAGCTCCAGGACGGCTTTCGAGGACGTAACACCCTCGGCCACCTGGTTTGTGTTGGCCAGAATCTCGGCCAGCGGGATGCCGCGGCCCAGCCTCTCGCCGAAGGTCCGATTGCGGGACAACGGCGACGAGCAGGTGGCTACCAGATCGCCCATCCCGGCGAGTCCGGCGAAGGTGTGCTGGTCGGCGCCGAGCGCCGCGCCGAGCCGGGTGAGCTCGGCCAGGCCACGGGTTATCAGCATCGCCCTGGTGTTGTCGCCCAGCCCCATCCCCACCGCGATCCCGACGGCCAGAGCGATCGGGTTCTTCACTGCCCCGCCTAGCTCGCATCCGATCACGTCCGGATTGGTGTACGGGCGAAAATAGCCCGTATGGCATGCCTTCTGCAGGTTCTCCGCGGCCTGCTGATCGATGCAGGCCACCACGGTCGCGGCGTATTGGCGCTGGGCGATCTCATGCGCCAGGTTCGGGCCCGTCACCACGGCGATCTGTTCGGGCGGCCAGCCGGTGACTTCGGCGATGACTTCGGTCATCCGCTTGCCCGTATCGAGCTCGATTCCCTTCATGAGGCTGACCAGCATCGCGCCCTGCGGGATCAGGCCGGCCCACCCGGCCAGGTTCTGCCTGAGCGTCTGGGCCGGGACGGCGAGCACCACGACATTGGCCGCGGCCAGCGCCTGTCGCGGATCCGCCGTCGCCCTCAGCGTGCTCGGCAACGTGGTGTCCGGCAGGTAGTCCTTGTTGCGGTTGGTCGCGTTGATGGTCGCGGCGACGGCAGGGCGGCGGCACCACAAGACGGTGTCCGTCCCGGCGTCGCACAGCACCTGAGCGAAGGTCGTTCCCCAGGAACCGGCGCCCATCACGGCGGCCGTCACGAGCGGGGAACCTCGCTGGCCGCATCCCCTCCGGCGGCGTCAGGTCCGGCCCCGGCGAGTGTGTCAGTGCCGGACTCCGCGTCCTCGAGCGCGCCGCCCTTTCCCGCCAGCTCCTCATCGCCAGCTGCCTCGGCCGCGCGAGCAACGTCGGCTGGTGCGGCTGCCTCAGCCGCACCGGCCGCCTGCTGTGCGAGCTGGCGTAGCTCTGCGCGTTGCTTGCGGCGGGCAGCCGCCGGGTGGAACGGCTCAGCGGGTGGGTCCTCATCGCGCAGCTTGCCGACGAGCGCGGCGACGTCGGTCATGATCTTATCGGTGGCCGCGCGTAGGGTCAGCGTGTCGAGCGGCTGGCCGGCGAATTCCGACAGGTCGACGGGAGGACCAGCGATCATGTGCACAGTCTTGCGAGGGATCACATGGGGCTTGACGCTGCCGTAGGGCAGGATGTACTGCGCTCCCCAGTGCCCGACCGGGATTACGGGCGCGCCGGTGGCCAGGGCCAGCCGGGCGACGCCGGTCTTGGACTGCATGGGCCACATCGCCGGATCGCGGGTGACTGTTCCCTCCGGGTAGAAGACCACGCATGCGCCGTCCCTGACGCCCTGCTCGGCGTCACGCAGTACAAGAGCCGCGTCCGCCTGCCCACGGTAGACGGGAAGCTGGCCCAGTTTGACGATGATCGGTCCGAGAACCTTGATCTTGAACAGCGAGGACTTGGCGAGAAACGTCGGGTACCGGCCGGCCTGGTCGCAGAAGAGCGCGAGCGCAAGAACGTCGGCGTAGGAGAGGTGATTCGCTGCCACGATCATGCCGCGGCCAGGCGGTATGAAATGCTCCTGGGCCTGCCAGTCAAATTTCATCAGCGCGCGAATGGTCGGACGAAGAATCATCTGCGATACTCCGCGCCAAGCGTTGGAGTAGCTCCCGTCTGCGCGCTTCCTCATACAAACACTCTCCCGCACCTCATGGTGCCAGTCTTCCTGTTCGCCTGACTCGGTGTCGAGGCAAGATCGGATGCTATGTGTTCCGATATCGCGCTGACCTGGTCAGTGGTGATTCCCGTCAAGGTACTAGCTCAGGCCAAATCCCGACTGTCAGGACTTGCCGACGCCGACCGGGAGGCGATGGCCCTGGCCATGGCAGCCGACACGGTGTCGGCGGCAATGGCGTGTCCTGCTGTCGCCGACGTCATCGTCGTCAGTGACGACCCGGCCGTCAGGGCAGAGGCCGAGGGTGCTGGGGCTGAGGTCATCGCTGACCGGCCGGCAGCCGGCCTCAACCAGGCGCTGGCCGCGGGTGCAGAACACGCGGCGGCCAGGTGGTCTGGCCGCGGCCTGGCCGCCCTCACCGCGGACCTGCCGGCGCTGTCGTCCGGCGAGCTAGAGGCCGCGCTCACGGCGGCATCGGCGGTGACTGAGGCGTTCGTGGCCGACGCCGCGGGCTCGGGGACCACGCTGTACACGGCGAAGCCAGGAGCCCCGTTCCGCCCGCAGTTCGGCCCCCAGTCGCGAATGCGTCATCGCCAGGCGGGTGTCACCGAACTCGATCTGCCTGGTATTCCTGGGCTGAAACGGGATGTGGACACGCTCGCCGACCTGCGCAAGGCAGAAAAGATCGGACTTGGCGTAAGGACGCTGTCCGTGCGCGAGTCGATCAGTTCCGCGTTGGCTTGAGTACCCGCGAGTACCCGCCGAGGTTACCGCCTCGAACAGCTTCCCCCATCCATGACGCCGCCGCGCGCGGCATCCGCCGCTACCCGGGCGCCGGTACGGGCCTAGATATGTACGATCGGGCAGGTCAGCGTCCTGGTAATGCCCGGAACTCCCTGAATCTGAGCTACTACGAGCCGACCGAGGTCATCGACGTTGTCAGCTTCAGCGCGAACGATCACGTCGTAGGGGCCGGTCACGTCGTCAGCCTGCGTCACGCCGGCGATCTCGCCGATGGCCGTTGCCACGTCGGCAGCCTTCCCGACCTCGGTCTGGACGAGGATATAAGCCTGGACCATGTCGCCCTCCGGTCGTCAGTGTGACCGCAACGCTACCGTAGGCAGCGGGCGCGAGCGCAGCAGGCTGGCCCGCGCCGCGACAGCGCGGGGAGGAATTCATCAAAATCGCGGAATACGGCGAGTTCGCGCTGATCGCCGCCATCGGAAAGGCGCTTCCTGACAGCGCCGACCTTATTGTCGGCGTCGGTGACGACGCGGCAGTTGTGCGCGCCCCTGACGGCCGCGTCGTCGCCACCACGGACATGCTCATCGAGGGACGGCATTTCCGCCGCGAATGGTCGGCGGCGCGTGATATCGGCGCCAAGGCCGCGGCGAGAAATCTCGCCGACATCGCGGCGATGGGCGCTAGGCCAACGGCGCTCCTGGTCAGCTTTGCCGGCCCGGGCGAACTGGAAGTCAGCTGGGTGCTCGAGCTGGTAGCGGGAATCACGCAGGAGAGCTCCGCCGCGGGCGCCGCCGTCGCAGGCGGCGACACAAGCAGCGCGGACGTCGTCATGCTGGCCGTCACGGCGCTCGGTGACCTCGAGGGCAGGCAGCCCGTCACCAGGGGCGGCGCCAGAGCTGGCGATGTGGTCGCGGTGACCGGTTCTCTCGGCGGCGCTGCCGCCGGGCTCGCGCTGCTCACCGCCGGCCTGACCCAGGATGATCCCGGCCTTGAACCACTGATCCGAGCGCACCGCCGCCCCGCGCCGCCCTACGCCGCCGGGCGGCAGGCCGCCGACCTCGGCGCGACAGCGATGATCGACATCAGCGACGGGCTGATCGCCGACCTCGGCCACGTCTCCTCGGCGAGCGGAGTCCAGATCGAGCTGCACACGAAAGCGATCACGGCCGAGCCCGTGGCCCCGCAACGGTTGCTCGCGCGGGCGGCAGCAGTGCTGGACGGTGCCAACCCGCAACAGTGGGTGCTGGCCGGCGGCGATGATCATGCCCTCGCGGCTACGTTCCCTCCCGACGCGGCCCTGCCCGCTGGATGGACAATCATCGGGCAGGCGAGCACAGGAAACGGGATTCTGGTTGACGGCAGCAGATGGAACGACGCGGGCGGCTGGGAGCATTTTCTCGCCTAGTCACCCTTCGTGGTTGATCAAATTCTCAATGTCACTCGCCCTGATGCCCAATTGCTTGATATAACCACTCTGATGCCGAATCATCGGCTGGTCGGCCGTCCTCGACACAGGGCGAAGCGTCAGGGATTCTGGCCTGTGCGCGGCGTCCGCTCGGATGCTGCCCGGCACCGGGCCGCCACCGCCGTGGGGCCGCCCAGCGAGCTGATGCCGGTGAGCCCTCAGGCGACGGCCAACGGGCCTAGAATGCGGTCGGATTTTGGGCGCATGATCCGCAGCGCCTTGTTCACGCCGTGGTTCGCCGTAAGCGCGGGAATTGTAATCGCTGCGTCGCTGACACTGTCGACGCATCCTGCGCTCACGTTTCCGCCAGGTAAGAGCGGCCGCTGCATCCAGGCCAGCTGCGCATCGCCGTCCACGGCGCCATCCGGTCCGGCGCCCGCTATCAAGCACGTAGTCAGGCTGCCTCCGTCACATGCTCGCGCCAAAGTCGGATACGGGCTCCTGCGCAGGAATCATGACCACTTCGTGGCGGTGATTCTGATCGTCAGCCACCGGCCGCTGAGCGACTGGCGGCTGCGGTTCGTGATCCCCGGTGCCACGATCGAGGACATCTGGGGGGCGGGGGCGTGGCGACCAGACGGTCATGGCGGCGTCATCGTCAGCGGCTCGCCGTTGCCCTGGCAGAAGTCAGGAGATAACCAAGCGAGGATCATCGTGTTCGGTACCGGGGGCACCGGGGGCACCGGTGGCACCGGGACGCTGGCCAGGCCGACGGGCTGCTCCTTCGGCAACCGGCACTGCACGTTCAGCGCGCTCCCCACGGATGCGAGTTACGTGCCTGGCAGCCGCGAGTCGTGGCACCACCAGTCGGCCGACAGGATTTTCGGCGACTGATCCGGCACGTTCATCGCCGGTACGTCATCCGGCCAACCGCTGGCGGGCTGCGCCGGGTCCTCCCGTCGCCGCCTAGGCTGGCTGCATGAACAGGACTCCGCCCCTGGTGCTCGCCATCGCGGGCTCAGACTCAGGCGGCGGTGCCGGAATCCAGGCCGACCTGAAAACCATGCTCGCGCTCGGCGTGCACGGCATGACGGTAATCTGCGCCGTCACTGCGCAGAACTCGGTCGGGGTGCAGGGCTACTGGGAGCTGCCGCCTGAGGCTGTCCTGGCGCAGCTCGACTCAGTGCTTGGCGACATCGGTGTGCAGGCCATCAAGACGGGCATGCTCGCCTCGCCCGAGATCGTCCGGACGGTCAGCGGCCGCCTATCTGACGTCGAGGCCCCCGTCGTGGTCGACCCGGTCGCGGTCTCCAAGACCGGCGACATGCTGCTGTCCGTCGGAACGCTCGAGGCGGTCAAGTCCGACCTGCTGCCGCTGGCGACGGTGGTGACCCCGAACCTGCTCGAAGCTGAGCTGCTGACCGGCATGGCGGTCACCGACGAGAGGGGCATGCTGGCCGCGGCGCGGCAGATCGCAGCGTGCGGTCCGCGCTGGGTCCTGGTCAAGGGCGGCCACCTGCTCGGCAACCCGGTGGACCTTCTCTTCGGCGACGGACATGTCATCCGCTTCGCCGGTCAGCGGATCGCCAGCCGGCATACGCACGGGACTGGGTGCACGCTGGCCTCGGCGATCGCCTCGCAGCTGGCGATGGGCGCGGACATGCCCGCCGCGGTCGAGTCAGCCAGGGAGTACGTCAGGGGCGCTATCGACGGGAGCTTCCCGCTGGGCGCGGGCATCGGGCCGGTCGATCACGGCTGGCGGATCCGCCAGCCGGTCAGCTGAGCTGGCAGGGCTCAACCGGTCAGCGAGTGACCTTGCCCGCCTTAATGCAGGAGGTGCAGACGTTCAGCCGGCGGGGGGTTCGCCCCACCATCACGCGGACGCGCTGAATGTTGGGGTTCCAGCGACGCGGGGTGCGGCGGTGCGAGTACGACACGTTGTTGCCGAAGCCCGGCCCCTTGCCGCACACATCGCAGACGGAAGCCACGGGAACGCTCCATTGGGTGGTAGTCAGGTGGGTGGTAGTCAGGTAGGTCATCGGGCAGGCCTGCGCCGACCCAGCCGGATAAGGATATCTGACCGGCGCCGCTGCGCGCGACTTGGCGGTGATCAGCAGCGTGCAGACGGCTGGCGGACCAGCGAAGTAGCCTGCCATACATGCCGGCAACCGAGGTCATGGACGGCGCGGTGGTGCGGTTGTGGCTCCGCCTCGCGGCCGACGCGCTTGACCGCGCGCGACCGGCGATCGATCTGCTCAACGTGTTCCCGGTCGCCGACTCGGACACGGGCACGAACCTGCATCGGACGATCGCCAGCGCCGCCGATGCGGTGGCACACCTGCCGGAGCCGGCGAGCACCGCTGACATCTGGCACGCGGCCGCCACTGCCGCCCTGCGGGGAGCGTGCGGCAACTCGGGCATCATCGTCAGCCAGCTGCTCTGCGGTCTCGCCGACACCTGCGCTCCGGCCTCGCCATGCGACGGCCAGGTCGTCGCGCTCGCGCTGGCCAGGGCCGCGGCATCGGCTCGGGCGGCCGTGCACCGGCCCGTCGAGGGCACCGTGCTGACGGTTGCCGAAGCAGCCGCCGAGGCCGCGGCGCGGGCAGCGGCACAAACCTCAGCCCTGGCCGAGATCGGCCGCGCGGCAGCTGTCGGCGCCCGGCAGGCCCTGATGGCCACCCGCCAGCAACTTGACGTGCTGGCTGCCAGTGGCGTGGTCGACGCCGGGGGCGCCGGTCTCTGCGTCATGCTCGACGCGCTGAACACGGCGATCAGCGGGACTCAGCCTGGTGCCTTTGCCGTGCCCGAGCCTGCGGCAGCGCGCGGCGCCGGCGCAGCTAGCGCCGCGGTGTCCCCGTTCCGCTACGAGGTCACGTTCCTGCTCGACGCGGCGCAGGAGGCGGTGGCTGCGCTGCGGGACCGGCTTGACGCGCTGGGTGATTCGCTCGTCGTCTCCGGCCGCGACGCGCAGTGGCACGTCCACGTCCACGTTGCGGACGCCGGCGCCGTGATCGAGGGCGCCCTAGCCGCCGGCCAGCTCAGCAAGATCACGATCACTTACCTCAACCAAACGCGGGCGAGCATCCCCGCCGGACAGCCGGCGCCGCCCAGCCGGGTCGTCGCGGTCGCGGAGGGACCTGGCCTGACAGGCCTGCTGCGCGCAGCCGGCGCGACTGCCGTGGACCTGCAGCCGGGCATCGATCCCGCCGTCGTGCTCGATGAGCTCGCCATGTCACCAGGGCCTGCGGTCCTGCTCGCGCCAGCCGGCTGCGTCGCCGGACGCTGGCCGCCCGGCTGGCCAGTGCTGGAGGTCGAGTGCCTGGTTCAGTCGCTGGCGGCGCTCGCCGTCCATGATCCGGGACGCGACCAGGACGCCGACCTCGGCGCCATGCGCAACGCCGTCGCGGGGATGCGCTGGGCAAGCATGAGCCTCGCTCAGGACGCGATGGCCACTCGTCGGCCCGGTACCGGGCTCCTCGTCGGCCGGGTCGCCGGTCAGGTGGCGGTCTGCGGCGCCGATCAGGCGGCCGTCGCGATCGCGCTGAGCGAGCAGCTACTCGCAGCTGACCCGGAGATGATCACGCTGGTCACCGGCCGGGCCGCCGAGCCAGAGCTTGGCGCAGCCGTGGCCGGACAGCTCGCCGCGCGCGCTCCTGGGGTCGAGGTTGTCTGCTATGACGGGGGCATGACCAGCGCCGTGCTGCTGATCGGGGCGGAGTAAGCGATGGCGAAGCTAGCTGACCCGCTCCGCGGCGTCGTGGGGGAGAAGGCGGCCAAGCGGCTCGCCACACTCGGACCAGGCCTGCGGACGGTCGGCGACCTGCTGAGCTATTACCCGCGCCGGTACGAGACCCGCGGCGAGCTCACTGACCTGGCTGGGCTGCGCGACGGCGAGCACGTCACCGTCCAGGCGATGATCGCGTCGGTGTCCACCAGGCCGATGCGCAACCGGCGCGGCTCTATCTTCGAGGCGGTCGTGACCGACGGCCGCGGTCAGCTGACGCTGACATTCTTCGGCAAGGGACGGCAGGACTGGCGGGAACGTCGCCTGGCGCCTGGACAGCACGGCCTGTTCTCCGGGCAGATCTCCAGCTTCCGCGGCAAGCGCCAGCTGTCGCACCCCACCTACGAGCTGATCGAATCGGGTCCCGCTGGCTCAGCGCGGGCCGTGGAGTTCGCGACCGAGCTCATCCCGATCTACCCGGCGAGCAAGGACATCGCTTCCTGGCAGATCGCTGACGCGGTCAGGCTCGCGCTCGCTGCCGTTGAGCTTGACGGAGACCCGCTGCCGGCCGAGATCAGGGATCGCTACGGGCTGTACGGCTACGCCAGGGCGCTGAACGCCGTTCACCGGCCAGAAGACGAGCAGGACAAGAACCGCGCGGTCCGGCGGCTGAAGTGGGACGAGGCGTTCATGCTGCAGGTGGTGCTCGCCCAGCGGCGCCGGGTATCGACCGAGTATGTGGCGCAGCCGCGCCCGCCGACCGACGGCGGTCTGCTCACGGCGTTCGACGGCGAGCTTCCGTTCGAGCTGACAGCCGGCCAGCGGCAGGCCGGTGACACGATCGCGGCCGATCTGGCCAGGGACCACCCGATGCACCGCCTGCTCCAAGGCGAGGTCGGCTCGGGCAAGACGATCGTCGCGCTCCGGGCCATGCTGCAGGTCGTCGATGCCGCAGGCCAGGCGGCCCTTCTCGCCCCGACCGAGGTCCTCGCCCAGCAGCACCACCGCTCGATCAGCCAGATGCTCGGCCCGCTGGCGATGGCCGGCCTGCTCGGCGGTGCCGAGCAGGCGACCAGGGTCGCGCTGCTGACCGGATCGCAGGGCAGCGCGGCACGCCGGCGTGCGCTTCTCGAGGCCGCCTCAGGCGAGGCTGGCATTGTCATCGGCACGCACGCGCTGCTCGAAGAGCACGTGCAGTTCGCGGACCTGGGCATGATCGTGATCGACGAGCAGCACAGATTCGGCGTCGAGCAGCGCGAGGCGCTCCGTGGCAAGGCGGCTGACGGGCGGCCGCACGTGCTCGTGATGACCGCGACGCCGATACCGCGGACCGTCGCTATGACCGTATTCGGCGATCTTGAGGTGACCGAGCTCAGGGAGCTGCCAGCCGGCCGCTCGCCGATAGCCACGCACGTGGTGCCCGCTGCCGAGAAGCCGCACTACCTCGACCGCACCTGGGAGCGCGTGACGGAGGAAGTGGCGCTCGGGCGGCAGGCCTACGTGGTGTGCCCGAGGATTGGCGGGGAAGCCGGCGACGGCCCGGCTGGACCTGGCGGCGACAACGCACCGGCCGCTGGCAGCCCGGCCGGGCGGAGTGCGGCCTGGCCGGACCGCGACGACGACCTCGGCATCGCTGACGATGGCGGCTTCGACTTTGGCGAGGGCGAGCGAGGCGACGACGAAGCCGGGCTGCCGCGCCGTGCCTCGCTGGCCGTGACAGAAGTCGCCGCCGAGCTGCAGCAGGGCCCGCTCGCCGACCTCACGGTGGCCGTGCTCCACGGCAGGCTGCCGCCGGACGAGAAGGACAAGGTGATGCTGGCCTTCGCGGACGGGCAGATCGACGTGCTCGTGACGACCACGGTCGTCGAGGTGGGCGTCGACGTCCCCAACGCCACGATGATGGTGATCATGGACGCGGACAGGTTCGGCGTCTCGCAGCTGCATCAGCTGCGCGGCAGGGTCGGCAGGGGCGGCCAACCCGGGCTGTGCCTGCTCGTCACCGAGGCACCAGCCGGCCAGGCGAGGGAGCGGCTCGACGCCGTGGCAGCGACCCAGGACGGCTTCGCGCTGTCCAGGCTCGATCTCGAGCAGCGCAGGGAGGGAGACGTCCTCGGTGCCGCTCAAGCAGGCCGGCGGTCGAGCCTGAAGCTGCTCACGCTGCTGCGGGACGAGGAGCTGATCGGCGAGGCCAGGCAGGAGGCTGAGGAGTTGGTCGGCGCCGACCCCTCGCTGGCCGGCCAGCCGGCGCTGGCTGCCGCCATCACGGCGCTGCTTGACGCCGAGCGCGCCGAGTACCTGGAGAAGGCCTGACCGGTGACGAGGATCATCGCCGGGCTGGCGGGCGGCCGCCGCCTGGCTGTGCCGTCTGGCCGCTCCACGAGGCCAACGAGCGACCGGGCCAGGGAGGGCCTGTTCGCCGCCGTGCTCGCCATGCTTGGCAGCCTGGACGGGACATCGGTGCTCGACCTGTACGCGGGGTCGGGAGCAGTCGGCCTCGAGGCGCTGTCACGCGGCGCGGCCGACGTGATCATGATCGAATCCGACCCAGGGGCGGCTCAGGTCATCAGGCGCAACATTGAGGCGATCGCGCTGCCCGGGGCCACGCTGGTACAGGACAAGGTCGGCCGGGCGCTGCGCCGCGGGCCAGGGGAGGCCTGGCCGCGCGACCTCGTGTTCGCGGACCCGCCGTATTCGACCCCCGACGACGAGGTCGGCGCGGTGCTCGCGGCGCTTGCCGACCATGGCTGGCTGGCCACCGACGCGCTGGTGGTGACCGAACGTGATGCGAGATCAGGGCCGCCGCCGTGGCCTAAGGGATACTCATCGCAGCGGTCCCGCCGATACGGCGAAACGCTGCTCTGGTACGGTCGCGCGTCAGGTGCCCCACCCGCTGCCGATTAACGACGGGAGCGTGAGTCTGCGTGATTCGCGTGGTCTGCCCGGGCTCGTTCGACCCGGTCACCAACGGCCATCTGGACATCATCGGCCGCGCGGCGAAGCTGCATGACGAGGTCATCGTCGCCGTCCTCCGCAACCCGTCGAAGTCGTCCCTGTTCACGGCCGACGAGCGGGTCGAATTGCTGCGCGAGGTCAGCAAGGACCTGCCGAATGTAAGGGTCGCCAAGTTCAACGGCCTGATCGTGGATTTCTGCCGCGCCAACGACGTCTCGGCGATTGTCAAGGGCCTGCGCGCTGTCACGGACTTTGATTACGAGATGCAGATGGCCCAGATGAACTACAACCAGGCCGGCGTGGAGACCCTGTTCATGACCACGAACCCGCTGTACGCGTTCCTATCATCCAGCCTGGTCAAGGAGTTCGCCAGCTACGGCGGGGATGTGTCGAGCCTGGTGCCTGAGCCCGTGCTTAGGCGGCTGACCGAGCGCCTCGCGCGCGACTGATGGGCTCGCCATGCCACCCGGCCCTCCCTGGCCCACGGACACGTCTCGACCGCTGGCGTCAAAACGTGTCCGTGATGGTCGGTTGGGGCGCCGACTTGGGCATTCGGCGAGCCGACAGGTAAGCTGACCGCCCAGTACCAACTCACCAGCTGTGCTAGCCATGCCAAACGCGAAACTAAAGAGAACTCATCGAACCGATCCGCGCGGGCCGCTTGTCTTCGACATCGCGACGCTCGGACCGGCGTCAGCGCGCTCAGAAACGCGAACCGTGCCCGCGCCAGCCGACCTTGGCACGGGGATGGTCCAGGTGCCCGAGGGCGGCGAGCTCGAGCTCGACGTGCAGCTCGAAGACGTCGGCGACGGCGTGCTGGTCACCGCGATGGTGACCGCCCCGCTGGTCGGAGAGTGCGCGCGGTGCCTCGATGAGTTCACGTCGAGCACGCAGGTCAGGTTCCGCGAGTTGTTCGCCGCGGTGGCCGGTGCCTCGGGCGACGATGGGTATCTTCTGGACGGGGATCTGCTCGACCTCGAGCCTGCGCTCCGGGACGCGCTGGTCCTTGAGCTGCCGCTGTCCCCGCTGTGCCGTCCCGATTGCACAGGACTGTGCAGCAGGTGCGGCATTAAGCTCGCTGACGCGGAGCCCGGGCACGCTCATCCCGACGATGGCGGCGTCTGGGCGGTACTGAAGGACTTGTTCGGGCCCGACGATGCGGAGCGAACTGGCGACGATCGGGCCGCCGATCCGGAACCGGGCAGCAATGGCCGGCCGGAGAATACATCGTTGACCGGGACATCCCGGCCGGAGGGTTCGAAGGAGCGCTGAGGTGGCAGTACCCAAGCGGAAGATGTCGCGCAGCAACACCAGATCGCGGCGCGCCCAGTGGAAGACCAGGGCGCCGCAACTTGTCACGTGCCCGCAGTGCCGGGACCCGAAGCTGCCGCACACTGCCTGCCCGACCTGCGGGACCTACAACAGGCGCCAGGTCATCACTCCTTCCTGAGGAATCTTGCTCACGGGACACCGTGATCACGGGAGGGAGGTAGCGGTGAGCCTGGCCCCGGCAGACGGGCGGGCGGCTAATGCCGACGTCGCCGTCCTCCTGGCGAAGCTTGGTATTCAGCTCAGCGATGAACTGCTGGACCGGGCGCTGATGCACAGGTCGTTCGCTTACGAGAACGGCGGCCTGCCGACCAACGAGCGGCTCGAGTTTCTCGGCGACTCCGTGCTCGGCCTGATCGTGACCGACACGCTGTTCCGCAAGCACCCTGACCTGCCCGAGGGCAACCTCGCCAAGCTTCGTGCCGCCGTAGTGAACAGCCGCGCCCTGGCCGGTGTAGCGCGGGGTCTGCGCCTGGGCTGTTACGTCAGGCTAGGCAAGGGCGAGGAGAGCACAGGGGGGCGGGACAAGTCCTCCATCCTCGCGGACACGCTTGAGGCCGTGATCGGCGCCGTTTACCTGGACGGCGGCATGGAGGCGGCGGACCCGCTCGTACACCGGCTCTTCGACCCAGTGATCGCAAGGTCTGCCAGGCTCGGGGCGGGCCTGGACTGGAAGACGTCGCTGCAAGAGCTGACGGCGGCCGAGGAACTCGGCGGGCCCGAGTACCTGGTCGAAGAGAGCGGGCCTGACCACCAGAAGTCTTTCCGTGCCGTCGCTAAGGTCGGCGGCCACGTCTGGGGCGAGGGTGAGGGGCGCACGAAGAAGGAAGCCGAGCAGCAGGCAGCGGAGGCGGCCTGGACGGCGATCAGCGCGCGGGTGAGCGCGGCGGCAGGCGAGGCCGGTCCTCCGGATGCCGCCGACGTCGCAAGTTCAGCGGAGGCTTCTGGCAGCAAGCAGCGCCGGGCCTAGCGGGAATGCGGGACGGCCACGGTGCCAGAGCTGCCAGAGGTGGAGACCGTCAGGGACGGGCTCGAGCGGCATGTCAGCGGGCGCACGTTCGCGGACGTGCAGGTGCTGCACCCGCGCGCGGCCCGGCGGCACCTGGCAGGCCCTGACGATCTCGCGGCCGCGCTGCGCGGCGGCACTGTGGGCAGCGTTCGCCGCCGCGGCAAGTACCTGTGGCTGCCCGTCGACGCCGATGCCCTGATCGCCCACCTAGGAATGAGCGGCCAGCTCGTCGTCGGCGATCCCGGCCGGCCGCTCACGCCGCATGTGCGAGCCAGGTTCTCGTTTACTGACGGCGGTCCCGACCTGCGCTTCGTCGACCAGCGCACATTCGGTCACCTGTGCTTTTCGCCGGGCGGTGCCGAGCTTCCCGCAGCTATCGCGCACATAGCGCCCGATCCGCTTGAGCTTGCCTTTGACGACGAGCTCTTCGCCGCCAAGGTCAGAAAGCGGCGCACCGGCATCAAGCGGGCGCTGCTCGATCAGGCGCTCATCAGCGGAGTCGGCAACATCTACGCCGATGAGGCGCTGTGGCGGGCGAGCCTGCACTGGGCACGAGGCACCGACGCCCTGCGCCGCGCCGATGTCATGCGGCTGCTCGGTGCCGTTCGCGCGGTCTTCGCCGAGGCAATCCATGCGGGCGGCACGTCGTTCGACAGCCTATACGTGCAGGTCAACGGCCAGAGCGGCTACTTCGACCGGTCCCTGGCCGTCTACGGCAGGGCCGGGGAGCCTTGCCCGCGCTGCGGAGCTCCCGTGCTGCGCGAGAAATTCATGAACCGCTCGTCGTTCCGCTGCGCCCGGTGCCAGCCCAAGCCGCGGCACGGCCGCTGGTGACCGGATCAGGCGACTGGGACGCGAGTGACGGCGCTGATCGGCCTCACCCAGTGGACTCGGCTGCGCATTCTGACGCTGACCTACCCGGACACATCGCGGACCCGCTGAGCAAGCAGGCCAGGCTGACCGCCTGGGTGCGCGGGCGGGTACAGGGCGTCGGCTTCCGCTGGTGGGTCAGGAGCATCGCGCTGGAGTTCGGCCTGCTTGGCGTGGTAGAAAACCTGATCGACGGCCGAGTGAAGATCATCGCCGAGGGCAACAAGGACAGCTGCATGGCGCTGCTCGAAGAGCTCCAGGCACCAGGCACGCCCGGGAATGTCGTACAGGTGACCTACCGCTGGGATCAGGCGCGCGGCGGGCTCGACGGCTTTACCGAACGTTGAGATCCGGGCTACCGCGAGATTAATTATCTGATCGGTGTCGGGCGGTAAATTGCGACTTTGCTGGTGGGCTGCATTCAGCCTCATCTATCGGCAAAGGCAGCCAATCCGGGTTCCAGACGTTCAGCCACGGCGGTGACCTGGGTGGATGTCAACTTGACCGGATGGGGCTGTGGTGGGACCATGGTGGTGTTACCTGCGCGCAACTGGCGTGTTACCAGCCTGTTTCTGCGTGCGCGACCACTCTGGTCACTCAGTGTGGAGGACCTCAACCAATGGCGAAGGCTCTGCTTGGCCATGTAGGCGGGCCGGATCCCCGCATGGTGTCTGAGATGCGCCGACTGCAGCGACGAGTACGTGACCTAGAAGCCGAGCTAGCCCGGCTTCAGGAAGTGAACGACGTACTTGCCGCGGGGGTTGGCCACGAGATTCTGCTCGACAACCGCGAACCCGCGCTGACCTGAGCAGGCTCCTCGAGCTCGACTAACCGCTGACGGCTGCGGTAGCCGCGGTGCCGTAGGCGGGATGCGCTCGCACGCCCGCTGGCCTGCGAGCGGACACAGTGGTCGAAATCGAAATCGACCCAAGCGGTCGGCCGAAAAGCTCGTATCCCGCGTGTCGCACGGTAGGGTTCGGTGGGGCCCGGCGGAGACTGTCGACAAGCACAGGCTGATGAGGAGCACAGGCGGTGTACCTGAAGACCCTCACGCTGCGGGGATTCAAGTCCTTCGCCTCGGCGACAACGCTACGTTTCGAGCCGGGAATCACCTGCGTGGTCGGCCCGAACGGCTCAGGCAAGTCCAACGTCGTCGACGCGTTCTCGTGGGTCATGGGCCAGCAGGGAGTCAAGCCGCTCCGCGGCGGCAAAATGGACGACGTCGTCTTCGCCGGTACGTCAGGCCGCCCGGCACTCGGACGGGCCGAGGTCACGCTGACCATCGATAACAGCGACGGCGCGCTGCCGATCGACTACGCCGAAGTCACGATCAGCCGCCTGCTGTTCAGGACGGGCCAGAGCGAGTACGCGATCAACGGCAACCAATGCCGGCTGCTCGACGTCGCCGAATTGCTGTCGGATACCGGCCTGGGACGCGAGATGCACGTCATCGTCGGCCAGGGTCACCTCGACGACATACTCAACGCCGGTCCCGAGGCGCGGCGGGCGCTGATCGAGGAAGCAGCCGGCGTCCTCAAGCACCGCAGGCGCAAGGAGAAGGCCCTTCGCAAGCTCGAGGCTATGCAGGCCAACATGACCAGGCTGGTCGACCTCACCACGGAGCTTGGCCGCCAGCTCAAGCCGCTCGGCCGCCAGGCTCAGCTTGCCCGCAAGGCGGCGGTGATCCAGGCCGACCTGCGCGACGCACGGCTGAGGCTGCTCGCCGACGACTTCGTCACGCTGTCTGGGGAACTCGCCAGTGACGAGGCCGAGGAGACCGCCGCCGCCGCCCTGCGGGCCGACCTCGAGGCGGTCCTGACGACGGCCCGTCTGCAGGAGGCCGAACTCGAGGCAGCGGAGCAGCAGCTTGCCCCCCGGCTGGCCGTCGCGCAGGAAACGTACTTCACGCTCAGCGGGCTGGCCGAGCGGCTGCGGGCCGTCGCTGATCTGGCAGCGGAGCGGCACAGCCACCTGTCAGCGCCCCCTGAGCCCGCCCGGCCCGGCCGCGACCCAGGCGCCCTGGAGCGGGAGGCGGCGATGCTGCGCGAGCAGGAGCGGGGCTTGAGTGACCGGCTAGGCGCCGCCCGCGAGCAACTGGCCATCGCGATGTCGGCCAGGACATCGGCAGAAGCTGCCGTCACTGAGGCCGAGCGCAAGATAGCTGCCGACGCGCGGGCAGCCGCTGAGCGGGCCGAGCGGCTCGCCAGGCTTCGCGGTCAGGCTGGAGCGGCCAGGAGCAGGCTTGCTGCCGCCAAGGAAGAGGCAGGCAGGCTGGCCGCTGGTCTTGCCTCCGCCCGGGCCAGGGCCGAGCGAGCCCAGCAGCAGTACGGGGAGTTGCAGGATCAATTCGGCGGCAGCGATGAGGACAGGGCCGAGCTCGTCGCCGCGCATGAGCGGGCCACCGCGGCCGTCAAGGCCGCATCGGTCCAGGTAGCGCGGCTGAGGAAGGCAGAGCATGAGATCAGCGAACGGCGCGCAGGCCTGCGCGCCCGAGCGGCGGCGCTCGGAGAGGCGGTGCGCCGCGGCGCCGACGCGTCCGCGGTGCTGCTCGCCGACGGCAGCCCGTTCCCCGGCGTGCTTGGGCCGCTCGCCGAGCTGATCACGATCGCTCACGGGGCGTCGGAAGCAATAGCCGCTGCGCTCGGCCGCTCGGCTGCTGCGATCGCCGTGACTGACGTCGGTTCTGCCGCCGACATCCTGCGGATGCTGCGCACCAGCGACGCCGGCCGGGTCGACTTGGCCATCGCCGACAGCGGCGGGTCAGAGGCTGCCCAGCGGCTTGGGCGGATTGGCGGGACCGACGGGGCCCCCGGACCGGGTGGCGGGACCGGCGAGGACGTGGGCGATCAGCGCCTGAGGGCCGTTATGCCCGCTATTGAACTTGTCATGGCGCCGCGAGAGCTCGCCGCCGCGGTCGAGCAGCTCCTGGCCGGGGTGCTTGTCGTGCCGGACCTGGCGACCGGGCTCGAGCTGGTGCGGGCCAACCCTTCCGTCTCTGTGGTGACCGCCGAAGGTGACCTGCTTGGCGCGCACTGGGCGCGTGGCGGCTCGGCCGACGGGCAGAGCGTGCTCGGGCTGCGCGCGGCTGCGCAGCAGGCGGCCAGGCAGCTAGCTGACGCCGAGGTAGCCGCTCAGCGCGCCGAGCGGAACCTCGCCGAGGCGGCGGAAGAGGAAGACCAGGCACGGCAGGGTCTCGCCGAGGCGCAGGCCGCGCTGGCTGAGGTCGACGCTGCCGCAGCCGAAATCTCGGGCAGGCTGGGAGCGCTGGCCGGCGCTGCTCGCGCGGCCCAGGACGAGGCTGGGCGCCTGGTCGCGGCTATCGCGGCGGCTGACCGTTCGGCTGAGAAGGCGCGGAGCCAGATCGCCGACATCGAGGCCAGGATCGCCGCCGAGTCCGGCGAGGACGAGGAGGCCGGAGACGCGATCGGACAGCTGAACGGCGGCGGCACCGAGCGGGACGACGAATATGGCGGACCGGGGGCCGGGTCAGGACGCGGGGCTGCTGTCTCCGGTGCGGTCAGGCAGGCGCTCGCGGATAGCGCCGCCGCGGCCAGGAGCACGGAGATGGATGCCAGGCTGGAGGTGCGTACGGTCGAGGAGCGGCTGCGCGCGATCAGCGGGCGAGCAGACGCGCTCGCCTTGGCGGCGGCGGCCGAGCGCCAGGCCGTCAGCAGGGCAGCCGAGCGGGCCAGGCGGCGGGCAGCTGAGGCAGCCGTCGCCAGCGCGGTGGCGAGCGGCGCGAGGATCACGTTGGCCTCGATCGAGCGGTCCCTGCGGCTGGCCGACGAGCAGCGGCAGCAGGCCGAGGTGGCGCACCAGGGCAGGGACACGGAGCTGAAGACCGTCAGGGCGCGGATCAGGGACGCGTCGGCGGAGCTTGACAAGGTCGTCGATTCCGCGCACGGCGTCGAGGTGGCCAGGGCCGGGCGGCGCCTCAGGCTCGAGCAGGTCCAAGCGAAAGCCGGCGACGACTTCGCCATCGACGTCCAGTTGCTGGTCACCGAGTACGGCCCTGAGGTAGGTGTGCCCACTGGGGTGGAAGGCGCGCCGCCGGCCGCCTACGACAGGCCGGAGCAGCAGCGCCGGGCCGATACCGCGCAGCGCCAGCTCGATCAGCTCGGCAAGGTCAACCCGCTGGCGCTTGAGGAGTTCGCGGCGCTCGAGGAACGGCATGCGTTCCTCGTGACTCAGCTGGAAGACTTGCGCAAGACCCGCAGGGACCTGCTGACCGTGGTCAAGGAGGTCGATGACCGGGTTCAGCAGGTTTTCGCCGACGCCTACGCGGATACGGCGCGGGAGTTCGAGGAAATTTTCGGCCGGCTGTTCCCCGGCGGCGAGGGCAGGCTGCAGCTGACGGAGCCCGACGACATGCTGGCGACCGGCATCGAGTTCGAGGCGAGGCCGCCGGGCAAGCGGGTCAAGCGGCTGTCGTTGCTGTCGGGCGGCGAGCGGTCGCTTACCGCGATCGCTTTCCTGCTGGCTATTTTCCGCGCTCGGCCCTCTCCCTTCTACGTGCTCGACGAGGTGGAGGCCGCTCTCGACGACACCAACGTTCAGCGGCTGCTTGACATCTTCGACGAGCTCAGGTCCAGCTCCCAGGTGATTATCATTACGCACCAGAAGCGGACGATGGAGATCGCCGACTGCCTGTACGGGGTGAGCATGCGCTCGGACGGCGTATCGGCCGTGATCAGCCAGCGCCTCAGGGAGCGCGAGCCCGCCTGAGGCGCGTTCCCCTCCCGCTGCCCTGCCTCCGCGGGGCCCCCGCCCCCGTCCAGCCCTCCGCTGGCTTGGTTGGTGGCTAGCTTCTGCCAGACTTGAAGCCGCTATGGAAACTCTGCTGATCATCCTGGGGATCGTTCTCGTTGCCGTGATCGCTGGCGGCGGGGCGCTGCTAGCGCCGCGCGCGCGGCGGAGCGGCAAGGCCGCGCAGACCGGGCCGATGCCTGGTCAGGGCGGTACGGCGACCGCTGCGCCGCCCAGTACGCGAGCGCCCGAGGCCGCGGCCGCTCCGCCCGGAGAGGTCAGCGCGCCGCCGCCGGTGGCAGAGGCGCCGGCCGCTCCGACGCCGACGGTCGAGAAGCCGCCGCCGTCCGCTGGGCGGATGGTCAGGCTTAGGGGCAGGCTCGCAAGATCGCAGAGCGCGTTCGGATCCGCGTTGCTGAGCCTGCTGTCATCGGGCAAACTCGACGATCAGACCTGGGACGAGATCGAGGAGATCCTGATCACCGCGGACATGGGCGCCGCCCCGGCCGCGCACCTAGTCGAGCGCCTGCGGACCGAGGTCAAGGTGGCGGGAACCACCGACCTCAACGAGGTCAGGGCACTGTTGCGGGCCGACCTGCTCGAGCAGGTCGGCGCGGACTTTGACCGCACGCTGCACACGGCACCGCACGGCGACCGGCCAGCGGTGCTGCTCGTCGTGGGCGTGAATGGCACGGGGAAGACTACGAC
>DASWGE010000017.1:0-4679 GCA_036393895.1 Streptosporangiaceae bacterium
TCCTGTCGGGCAGGTGATCAGGGGCACCGTCCGGCCGAACGGGCTGCTCATCGAGCAGGTCAGGGAGCCCCTCGGCGTTGTCGCCGTGGTCTACGAGGCCAGGCCGAATGTGACCGTCGACGTGGCCGCGCTCTGCCTCAAATCAGGTAACGCCGCCGTGCTGCGCGGGTCATCGGTCGCCGCGCACACCAACGGCGCGATCGCCGACCTGATCGCCGATGTGCTGCGCGGCCAGGACGGGGTTCCCGCGCACGCGGTGCAACTGATCAGGGACAACTCCCGCGAGGCGGTCATCGAGTTGCTGACCGCCGATGAGTACGTGGACCTGCTAGTCCCGCGCGGCGGGCAGAGCCTGCTGCAGACGGTCCGCGGGCACGCCACCGTGCCAGTCGTCATCGACGGCGACGGTAACTGCCACGTATACGTGGACGCGTCAGCCGATCCTGTCATGGCCCTAAGCATTGTCGTGAACGCTAAGACGTCGCGGCCGAGCGTGTGCAATGCCGCCGAGACGCTGCTCGTGCACGAGGAGATCGCGCCGTCCTGGCTGCCCGACGCGCTCAGTGAGCTGCACAAGCTGGGGGTTGTCGTGCGCGGCGATGACCAGGTCAGGGCCATCTGGCCGGACGCCGAGCCCGCGCAGGACGCCGACTGGGGCACCGAGTACCTCGACCTTATTCTCGCGGTGCGGGTCGTGCCCGGGCTCGATGCGGCGCTGGCGCACATTGCCCGGTGGGGAACAAGGAACTCGGAAGCGATCGTGGCCCAGGACATCGCGGTCGCCCGCAGGTTCGCCAGGGCGGTCGACTCAGGCAGCGTGTTCGTGAACTGCTCGACCAGGTTCTCCGACGGCGGCGAGTTCGGCTACGGGCTCGAGATCGGGGTGTCAACGCAGAAGCTGCACGTCCGCGGCCCGATGGGCCTCGAAGCGCTGACCTGCGTCAAGAACGTCACCTGGGGAACCGGCCAAACCCGCACCTGACCCCCGGGTGTGGCTGCCCGGCTACTACGCCCGTCACACCGGACTTCGAGGCAGACCCCAGGTACCTGGTGTCGAGGCGTGACCGATGAGCATCAGAGTGGGTCCAGGCGGGCCTTGAGCAGGCAGAACTCATTGCCCTCTGGGTCGGTCAGGACATGCCACTGCTCCTGCCCTGTCTGGCCGATGTCGGCCGGGCGCGCACCGAGCTTCAGAAGGCGTTCGAGCTCGGCGTCCTGATCGCGGTCGGTGGCGTTGACGTCGATGTGCAGCCGGGATTTCCCCTGCTCCGGCTCATCCCTGCGACTGAGGATGATCGTCGGCTGCGGACCGCCGAACCCTTCGCGCGGCCCGATCTCCACCGAGCCGTCGTCCTCGCGATCGAGCACGACGAAGTCCAGGACCTCGCACCAGAACCGCGCCAGCACCTCCGGGTCGCGGCAACCGAGCACGAGCTCACTGATACGACATGCCATTAACGAAACCTACTCTCAGCCTGGGAACTGCCGGGGAGGCCACACGCGAACCTCACGGGCCCCAGCAGTGAAAACAATCCCGCGAGCGTACCGGACGAGGTGAGCACGGGCGAAATGATTTCAGGGGCCGCCGCCCCTGTCCGGGCAGCCGGGCAAGGCCGTTGGCCATGCAGAAGGGAAGCTAACTTTGAGACACGACCTAGGTGCTGCGGAACACGACAAGCGAGTCGCGGTGGATGGCGTGCATGTCGCGCACCGCGCGGCGGGCTGGCGATTCCTGGCTCACCTTTCCGGCCAGGAACGACCCGTCCGCCAGGATGGCCGAGCAGGGACGCGGCTGAGCCTGCAGTAGCGCGTCGGTCAGGACCCGCACCCGCTCCGCGGTCGCGGCGCTGAGCTCGGCGTGGGCCTGGCGTGCTGCCTGCGAGCCGCGCCGGGTCAGGTCGCCAACGTCGGCGAACTGCTCAGGGTCGAGGAGGCTGGCCTGGCGGCCTGGCGCGCCGTCCGCATCTGAGCCGCCAAGAGCGGGAGCGTGCCGCAGCCGGAACAGGATCGACAGCACGTCTGCGACCTCCTCGGTCGTCAGCGCCCTCAGCAGCCGGAGCACGGCGGACGACATCGAGACCGAGCCCCGGCCTATCAGTCGCTCCGGATGCCGGACGTCGACGAGCTCGACCACCGAGCCGGCCTCGAATTCGCCGTCCACCCGTTTCAGGCCCGACAGGAACAGCGTGCTCCCCGCCCGCAGGCTGCGCTCAGCCTCGCGGTTGATGCCGATCGTTCCCATCGGGTAGGCGATACCGCCGACCCAGCGCTCGCCTGGCGTGAGCCGCGGGGCAGCCGCCCGGACAACCGTTCCCATCCTCGCTCGCGGGCTCAGGCTCCTGGCCACCACGTCGGCGTCGCGAGCCGACCCGATGATGCATTCGATACCGCAATAGGCGGCCCTGGCCGCCGCGCTGAGCTTGGCCCGCATGCCGCCCCGGCCCTCCCCCGCGGCCGTGATCCGCAGGGCTCTGGCCTCCTCCGGGGTCAGCCGGGAGATCCTGTGCTGCATCTGGTCGTCGCCGTAGACCGCGCGGATATTGGTCAGGAAGGTCAGCCGCGAGGCCTCGGCAGCCACGGCCACCGCGACGGCGATCTGGTCGTTGTCGAGCTCGGCCTTCGGGTCGGTCGTGTCATTTCCGTTGACGACGGGAAGCAGGCCCTGCTGGAGCGCGGATGACAGCACGCTGCCTACGTCGCGCATGGCCTCGGCGGAATCCAGATCGCTCCTGGACAGCAGGATCTGGCAGACCTCCATGCCGACGGCGGCGGCTAGCTGGCGGTACAGCGCGAGCAGGGCCGGCTGGCCGACCGAGGCGGCCAGCGCGACGCCGAGCGGGCCGGCGAGCTCAGCTGTGCTGTAACGGTCCAGCATCGTCTCCAGCTCGCGCAGCCCGGAGGGCTGGGACACAACCACTCTGACGGCGTCGACCAGCCGTTGCAGCTCTGGTCCTGTCCGCGCCGACGGGCCCTCGAACGCAAGCAGCCGCCGGCCAAGCCTGGCCGCGCCCGAGGTCACGAGGATCACCTGATGGCGATCGCGCTGGGCAGCTGCGATCTGGGTCACCAGGTCGGCGATCACGTCAAGCGCAAGCCCGTCTCCGCTCGCGATCGAGCTCGAGCCGAGCTTGAGTACCAGCCGAGTCATGCAACCTCGCCGGGTCAAGAACGGGTGTCACGCCAACGGTACGCGGCGATCACCTCCCCGAGCGCCTCCATGCTGGGCTGATGCGTCGTCACGCTGTCGAAGCCATACATCTCGCGGCGGCGTGCGAGCTCACTGGCGGCCGCCGCGGCGTCGGCGGCATAGAGCACGAAAGGGCTGGCCAGAATCTCGTCGGCGGTCAGCCACGCGACGGCGGCCGCCATCTCGGCGGCGGACTTGGCCGGGCTCTGGCCGATGACCACCTGCTGGAGGAGAACGTCGGAGCGGTAGGCACGGCCGCCTGCCAGTTGGCGGACCTCGGCGACCCGGTCGGCGGTCTCGGCCGCTGAGACGAGCGTGAATGTGCCGGGAGGCTCGCCGCGGACCTGGCGCAGCCCAGCGAAGCCGACCACGTCAGCATGCCTGGCGGCGACCGCCAGACCGGCGCCCGACATGGCTGCGACCATCAGCGGCACTGGGTGCTGGACTGGAGCGGGCTCGTAATGTGGATCCGCTAGCCGACGGCGGACGTCCGTCGCCGTGGCTTCGAGCAACTCGATCCGATGCTGTAGCGGCAGCCACGGCAGGCCAGCGTCGTCGTGCTCGCTCTTCATGTGCCCGGCGCCCAGCCCGAGTTCAGCCCGGCCGCCTGACAGCAGGTCGAGCGTCGCCACCTCCCTGGCCAGCAACGCCGGGTTCCAGAACCCCGCGTTCAGCACGTACGTGCGCAGCCGCAACGTGCGGCTGATCGCCGCCGCAGCCGCCAGAGTCGTGAACGGGCCAGCCGCTCCCAAGTGATCTGGGGCGGCGAACACGTCGAATCCGAGCTCTTCGGCCCGCCTGACCAGTTGCTCGAACTCAACGGCAGACGCCGCGGCACGAAAGTTGACGCCGAACTGGATTTCGGTCATGGAACCTATGCTGGTATGGCCAGGCCGGTGTCACCATCTCGTCCGCTGGCAGCGCAACGATCTGCCGGGACTCAGTACGCTTGGCGGATGCCGTTTGCCCCGATCCGGCCGACCGTGGCGCGGGCCTGCGCCTCGCCGACCGGACTCCCGGTGCCGAGAAGCAGGCGGCAGACGTGGCAACACTGAAAGAGCTGCGCCGCGGCCTGCGGGCACCCCGCCGGGCGCTGGCCGAGGCGGCCAGCAGCACCGTCGAGCCGAGGATCCGGCAGAGTTCGGAGAAGGCGATGAACAGGGCCCCTGAGCCAGGCAACGCAGCCGAGCGGGGTCTCCTGCTTAGCTGGCTGGCTTTTCACCGCGATGCGCTGGCGGCCAAATGCGAAGGGCTGACCGACGAGCAACTTGTCATGGCCTCAGCGCCGCCATCGGATCTGTCGCTACTTGGCCTGGTGAGGTACATGACCGAGATGGAGCACGCTTACGTCGTGCGGGCCCTGGCCGGAGGCGAGTTCAGCTGGGTCTACTGCTCCGGCGAAGCTCCCGATGCCGACATCTGCGATCTGACGCCGGACATGGTCGCGGCGTCGATGGCCCGCTGGCATGACGAGCGAAGGCGGGCTGACCAG
>DASWGE010000018.1:0-14923 GCA_036393895.1 Streptosporangiaceae bacterium
GCCTACCCGGCGGCACGCCCGGGGCTGTGGTACTTGCTGCTCTCGGCACGCATTAAGGTCACTCTGCGTGAGAGCAATCCGCCGGTTCACCATCCATCCCGCGCTGCCCGCCGAACTCGCTCCGCTGCGCACCCTGATGCTTAATCTGCGCTGGTCGTGGCATGCTCCGACGCGGGCGTTGTTCGCCGGGATCGACCCCGTGGCCTGGGATGAGTCGGGGCATGACCCGGTCGGGCTGCTCGCGCGGGTATCGCACGAGCGGCTCGCTGAACTGGCCGGGGATGAGGTTTTCCTGAGCAGGCTGGGCGAGGCTGTCGACGGGCTCACCGAGTACCGGACCGGAAGCCGGTGGTATCAGATGTCCGGCCAGATGTCCGATGGCCCGGCGGCAGTCGCGTACTTTTCTCCTGAGTACGGGATTACGGCCGCGCTGCCCCAGTACTCGGGCGGCCTCGGAATCCTCGCCGGCGATCATCTGAAGTCAGCCAGTGACCTGGGCGTCCCGCTGATCGGCGTCGGGCTGTTCTACCGGCACGGCTACTTCACCCAGTCCCTGTCAGCCGAGGGCTGGCAGGCCGAGCGGTACCCGGCGTCGGACCCAGCCGGGCTGCCCATCGCGCTGCTGCGCGACAACGTCGGCGCTCCGGCCAGGGTGACGGTGGGCCTTCCCGGGGGCGGGGTGCTTGCCGCTCAGATCTGGGTCGCCGACGTGGGCAGGATCCCGCTGCTGCTGCTGGATTCCTACACCGAGGACAACGACCCGCTGCTCCGCGACGTCACCGACCGGCTGTACGGGGGCGGCAGCGATCACAGGCTGCGCCAGGAACTGCTGCTGGGCATCGGCGGCGTCCGGGCGGTCAGGCTGTACTGCGCGATCACCGGCCACCCGCGGCCCGAGGTGTTCCACACCAATGAGGGTCATGCCGGGTTCCTCGGAGTGGAGCGGATCAGGGAGTACCTCGCCAGCGGTGCGTCCTTCGCTGAAGCGGTCGAGCTGACGCGGGCGGGGACGGTGTTTACCACGCACACACCGGTGCCCGCGGGGATCGACCGGTTTGACAAGAAGCTGATCGAAGCCCAGTTCGGGCCGGGCGGCGGTGAGTCTGGGCTGCCCGTCGAGCAGATTCTGGCGTTCGGTGCCGAGACCTACAGCGGCGGCGACCCCGAGGTCTTCAACATGGCCGTGATGGGAATGCGGCTGGCTCAGCGCGTCAACGGTGTCAGCAAGCTGCACGGCGAGGTCAGCCGGGAAATGTTCACCGGTCTGTGGCCTGGCTTCGACACCGCCGAGGTGCCGATCGGATCGATCACCAACGGCGTCCACGGCGCGAGCTGGGTGGCCACGGAGATCATGAGCCGGGCCGAGGAAGTCCACCCGCCCGGTGCTGCCGGATGGCTTGCCGACGACCCGCTGACGTGGGAAGCGGTCGCCGCCGACCCGGGCCTGATCTTCCAGATCAGGCAGCTGCTCAGAGGTCACCTGGTGGCCGAGGCGAGGTCCAGGCTGCGGACGTCCTGGAAGCAGCGCGGCGCGTCGGACGCCGAGCTCTCCTGGATCGACGGTGCCTTGGACGAGAACATCCTGACGATCGGGTTCGCCCGTCGGGTGCCTTCCTACAAGCGCCTCACCCTGATGCTCCACGACCCCGCCAGATTGCGGGCGCTGCTGCTTGATCCCGAGCGGCCCGTGCAGATCGTCATCGCGGGGAAGGCCCATCCCGCTGACGACGGCGGCAAAGCGCTGATCCAGGAGATGGTCAGGTTCACCGACGACCCGGCCGTTCGGCACAGGATCGTGTTCCTGCCCGACTACGACATGGAACTTGGCCGGACCATGGTCCAGGGCTGCGACGTGTGGCTGAATAACCCGCTCAGGCGGCTCGAAGCCTGTGGCACCTCGGGCATGAAGGCGGCGCTGAACGGCGGCCTTAACGTCTCGGTGCTCGACGGCTGGTGGGACGAGTGGTTCGACGGCCAGAACGGCTGGGCCATCCCGTCGGCTGACTCGGTCGCCGATTCTGACCGCCGCGACGCTGTCGAGGCGGCCGCGCTCTACGACCTGCTTGGCCGGTCAGTCGCGCCGCTGTTCTACGACCGCGGCGCCGACGGGCTGCCGCGCCGGTGGCTGGAAATGGTCACGCACACCCTGCGCACGCTTGGTCCCAAGGCCCAGGCGACCCGCATGGTCAGGGAGTACACCGCCGATCTCTACGTGCCGGCGTCCCGGTCCTCCAGGGCGCTGACCGACGACGCTGACCGGCCCTTCGCCGGCGCTGCCGAGCTTGCCGCCTGGAAGCAGCGCGTGACGCAAGCCTGGCCTGACGTCAGGATCGAGCACGTGGAATCGCACGATGGCGAGCAGTACCCGGGGGCGAAGCTCGCCGTGCGGGTGGGCGTCGCGCTCGGCCAGCTGTCGGCGGAGGACGTGAGCGTCGAGGTGATCTACGGCAGGACGGGTGACGACGATGAGATCGCCGATCCGATCCTGGCCGAGCTGGATTTGGAGTCTCCGCCAGGATCGGACTCGGTCGCCTGGTATTGCGGCCATGCGGTGCTTGGCCAGCCCGGTCCGTTCGGTTACACCGTCCGGGTGCTGCCCAAGCACCCGCTGCTCTCCGGCCCGGCTGAGATGGGCCTCGTCGCCGTGCCGGTCGCGCCGACCGGCATGGTAAGCGGCGACCTGCGTTAGCCCGCTCCGGCCAGGTTCGCGACGAGCCGAGGCGCCATTGCTCCACGCAATGTAATTAGCGCGTCACCGTGCGGATTTAAGGCAAGCTGGACGTCATGCCGTCGTTCCGGAAACGACACGCTCCGTCCCCTGAGCAAAATTTGTCGTCTTAGCGATGAGAACGGCAGCAAAAATCAAACGACGTGTGACATCCTGTGATTCGACGACTTCAAGGAGTAGCGCCAGTAATGGTCACTGTAAGTCACGACGTAGTCACTTTAGTACGCCAACGAGAGGATCCGCTGCAGTGAGAATTCAGATTGAGCCGGACAATAGGCTCCTCACGCCTGCCGAGGTCGCGGCCATGCTTCGAGTCGACCCCAAGACCGTGACGCGCTGGGCTCGGGCCGGCAAGCTCTCCTCGATCCGGACGCCTGGCGGTCACCGCCGGTATAGCGAGTCCGAGGTCCGCGGGTTCCTGAACAGCTGGCCGGGTGTCAACCTGCCTAGCGCTATAGGTGAGTGACAGGGTCACCGATCCCGCGTTGTGCGGCGGAGGGCGTTCCCGTGCGGAGCGGGCAGGCCCTCCGCCGCTGTCTTGGCCAGCCGCCAACCTGTGTCGCGCGGAGGACGCGCCGCCGTGATCGCCGAAGGGGCTGCGTAAAATCGCCGGTGCGCGTGCTCGCACGCTAACTCTCGGCACAGGCAGGACCCTCGGAGGTCGACATGGGCGAGTTCGTGCGGGTGCAGATCGATCAGGCGATCGCGACGATCAGGCTCGAGCGGCCCCCGATGAACGCGATCAGCTCACAGCTTCAGACCGAGCTTGCCGAGGCTGCCGCGGGTGTCGCAGATGACGAGCAGGTCAGGGCCGTAGTCCTCTACGGCGGCGAGAAAGTATTCGCGGCCGGCGCCGACATCAAGGAGATGGCCGACGCCAGCTATAGCGCCACGGCGACCCGAAGCCGGCGGCTGCAGGATGCCCTTTCCGCGGTGGCCAGGATCGGCAAGCCGGTCGTGGCCGCGATCACCGGTTACGCGCTCGGCGGCGGGCTAGAGCTCGCGCTGTGCGCTGACTTCCGGGTCGCTGGCGAGAAGTCGAAAGTTGGCCAGCCGGAAATCCTGCTCGGCCTGATCCCAGGAGCGGGCGGCACACAGCGGCTGTCGAGGCTCGTCGGGCCAGCCAGGGCGAAGGACATCGTCTTCACCGGCCGCTTCCTGGGGGCTGCCGAGGCGCTCGCGATCGGGCTGCTGGACAGAGTCGTTCCTGATGCCGACGTCTACGCCGCTGCCCGCGACCTGGTAGCCAGGTACGCCAACGGCCCCGCTGTCGCGCTCAGGGCAGCAAAGCGGGCGATCGACGACGGGCTGGACGCGGATCTCCATACCGGCCTGGAAATCGAGCGGCTGCATTTCGCCGGCCTCTTCGCGACCGAGGACGCGGGCACGGGCATGCGCAGCTTCGTGGAGAATGGACCGGGGAAGGCATCGTTCACCGGGCGGTAGCCACGGCCCTCGCGCCACGACTATCCGTCTGGCCCGGATCGGCGGAGGAGGACGGAACGAAAGATGACACAGCCGGGTGATGCCGCGCAGGCCGACGACGGCCTCGCACTGGACATGGTGGCCGCAGCCTTGCGCGCCGACAGCTCGGACATCGCGATCTACGCCCAGGTGCTGACCGAGTCGCTTGGTGAGTCCTTGCCCGCTGGCTGCGTTACCGTTGACCGGAACAGAAGCATGTCTGACCGGATGCGGGATCGGCCAGGCACCGTCACGAGAGTCTCCGTTCGGCTCGGCGAGAAGACCATGACGCTGGGCACTCAGCGTGGAGCACCGGTCGCTGAGATCTGTCACGAGGTACGCGGCATCGTGCTGTCACGCAACGTCGTGCCGATCGCCGAGTGGGCTGCCGAGCTAGCGAGAGGGCTTGTCCAGCACGCCGAGCAGAACGCGGCCGCCGCCACGGCCCTGCGCCGCCTGGTCGCGGGCAGCTAACGGCCTCCGTATATGAGCCCGCGAAGGCCAGGGCCGTCAGTAACGGCAGCCCCCGATATCTGGGCGGCCGGTGCCCAGAAGGCGATCCGTAAGCTATGAGGTCATGAAGGTACAAGACCTCACGCCCGATCGTCTCGGGCCGTACCGCCTAGTCAGGCGGATCGGCGAGGGCGGCATGGGCGTGGTGTACCTGGCCTTGAACGCGGCGGACGAACAGGTCGCGCTCAAGGCGCTGCACCCGGGGATGGCCCAGGAGTCGAACGCCAGGCGGCGGATGGGCCGTGAGGTCGAGACCATGCGGCGGGTACGTAGCCGCTATGTGGCCGAGGTGATGGACGCGGACCTAGACGGCGATCCGCCGTACATCGTGACCAGGTACGTGCCCGGGCTGACCCTGGACGAAGTGGTCGCCGGAGGCGGCCCGCTTTCCGGTCCTGCCCTGGCGAGGCTCGCATACGGGCTGGCCGAGGCGCTGGCCGCGGTTCATTCCGCCGGAGTCGTGCACCGAGACCTCAAGCCGGGCAACGTGATGATCTCCGACGGAGAGCCTGTCATCATCGACTTCGGCATCGCCCAGCTGCATGAGACGACCAGGCTGACCATGACCGGCATGTTCATGGGCACCCCTGGCTACCTGGCGCCCGAGGTCATCGAGGGCAAGGAGAGCGGCGCCGCCTCCGACGTGCACTCCTGGGGGGCCACAGTGGCCTTCGCGGCGACCGGTCGGCCGCCGTACGGCACAGGGCCGTTCGAGACCATCTTCTACCGGATTATGCATGGCGGCCCGAACCTGGACACGCTGCCCGCGCCGTTGCAGCCCCTCGTGCTTGACGCGCTCTCGCGCGACCCAGCCAGGCGTCCGTCACCTGCAGAGATCGGCCAGCGGGTCGCCGCGATTGATCCTGGCGCCCTGATCCCGAGCCCGCCGGCCATCGCTGCGCGGCTGGCGGCCGGCGACACGATGATTGACGAGCCGCCAGGCGGCGGTCTCGGCGGCCTCAACGGGGGACCAGCGCCTGGCGCGCCTCCCGCGGCGACCGGTACCGATCAGGACCGGCAGGCATGGCCTTCGACAACCAGGCCGTTGACCACATCGCGACCTGGGGATGTTCGTGATCTGCTGCCCCCGGTCAGCTACCCGCCCGCGGGCCGGGCAGGGTTTGCCGGCGGCGCGGGCAGGGCCGGTCCGCCAGGGGCAGGCCTGGCGCGCGCGGGCGGGGGCTTGGCGGGCCAAGCTCCGGCCGGAGTTGCGGCGCCGGGGCAGGCGGCGGACCCGGCAGCGCTGTCGCAGGGCGGACCTGGGCTGTCGCAGGGCGGACCTGGGCTGTCGCAGGGCGGACCTGGGCCGTCGCAGGGCGGACCTGGGCCAGGTGGTTCGCGGCAGAGCGAGCGGCCGGCGGGCGGCGGTGAAGCGGCCAGGACGGTGGGTCCGGTGTCGCCGTGGAGCCCGCTGGTGATCGCCACCGTCGCCATGGTTGTGGCGATCAGCGTCATGGCGCCGATCCTCGGAACGGGGCTCGCGCTCGCCCTGCTTGTCGCGCTGCGCGCGGTCACCATTACCGGACGGCAGCTCGCCAAGCGGCGGTCAGGCGACGGGAGCCGGGCCGGCCTCTCGCTGCTCGCGGTCGCGCTCTACCCGCTCGCGGCATTGCGCTCGCTGCTCGGGCTGCTGCTGGCCGCTCCGGTGGCGCTGCTCGCGTTCTGCGTGGTGGCGGCGATCACCGTAATCGCCGGGCCGGCGCGCCCGCTCCCTCAGGCGGTGGCTTTCGGCGCGGGAGCGCTTGTCGCGGTCGTCGGGCTCGGGCCTGGTTCGTCGGGTAGCAGGTCGGCGCTTGCCCGGCTGTACACGTCGGCCGCGCGCAGCACGATCCTGCTGGCCATCGCGTACGTGGGGGTCATCGCGGTCGCGGTCTGGGCCGGGCTCACCGCCTGGTATCAGTCGCCGGCGCCTGCCTACTGGCCGGTCAGCAGCCTGCACAACCAGCTGCTTCACTTCCCGGCCATCAGGACCATGCTGACCGACGTGCGGCAGAGCCTGCTCAGGCTGGCGCACCAGATTGGCCTGTAGCCGCGCGGCGCTCGGCGGGCTGCCTCGGCATCGGCACGGAGCGTGTCTGCTCCGGCCGCACCCTGACGGCGTTCTGCTCGCCGGCGAGCTCCGGTTTGGCCAGACCGAGCCCGATCACCTCGTTGGCCAGCCTGATCCGGCGGTTGGGCCCTTCGGGGATCTTCAGCTTGGTGTAGAGACGCAGGAGGTGCTGCTTCACGGCGGCCTCGGTGACGACGAGGTCGGCGGCGATCTCCCTGGCGGTCGCCGGGGTGACGAACGCGTCGTCGGACAGCGCGGGCCGGCACAATGATGCGACGACGTCGAACTCGCGCCGCGTAAGCTCCGGTGCGGCCGACCGAAGGTGCTCAGCTTCGAGGTTCTCATCGGTCTCGATCCCGCTGATTCTGCACCGGGCCGAGCCGAAGGTCAGGGCATCTCCGTCGGCCAGCAGGCGCCTGGCGACGAGCCGGCCGTTCACTCTGGTCCCGTTGCGCGATAAACCCAGATCCATCACGTAGACATACGGCCCGCGCCTGACCAGCTCCGCATGCAGCAATGAGACGCTGGGATCGGTGAGCCTGATATCCACGTACTTTCCGCGGCCGACCATCGTCAGCTCCGGCTGGAGCGGGATCTGGGCTCCGGTGCTCGCGACCTGGATTTGGGGACCTTCCATAGACAGCACCTTCCGCGCAGGAGACAGCCCTCCTCAGCTGCATGCTTACCCGGCATAACAAGATCCAACCGGGCAACCCGGACAGAGACGGGCTGGCCCGCGCGTAGCCATCGGATTCGGCGGGAAAGTACACTTCCGAGCGGGCGGTCTGGAGGCGATGTAATGGCGCGGCAGCCATCGAAGGGACTGGCGGACGTCGTGGCCGCGGCGACCGCCTTGAGCGATATTGACGGCAGGATCGGGCGGCTTTCGTACCGCGGCTACGACATCAACCAGCTGGCCGGGACGGCAACCTTCGAGGAGATCGCCTATCTGCTGCAGCGGGGCGGCCCGCCGACTGCCGACGAGCTTGCCTCCTACCACGCCGAGATCATCGCCGGGCGCCGGCTCGGCACCCTGGTGACCGAGGATCTCGCCCGGATCGCGCATCACCAGGAGCCGATGGAGGCGCTGCGGACGCTGGTGTCGCTGGCCAGCGCCGACGACCCGGACAAGGATTCCAACGGCGCGGACGCCAACCTGCGCAAAGCCGCGAGGCTGACCGCACAGCAGCCCGTGCTGGTCGCCGCCTACGAAGCGGCCCGCAACGGGCGGGAACCGCCCGCGCCTGATCCCCGGCTTGGCTTGGCCGGCAACTTCCTGTTCCAGGTCACGGGCCGGAGGCCAAGCGAGCGGTCTGCTGAGATCCTCGACATCTGCCTGGTCCTGCACGCCGACCACACCATGAACGCGTCCACGTTCGCGGCCCGGGTATGCGCGGCCACCCTGTCGGACATGCACTCAGCGGTCGTCGCGGCCCTGGGGACGCTCAAGGGGCCGCTGCATGGCGGCGCCAACGAGCAGGTCATGCGCAGCATGGAGGAGATCGCCAAGAACGCTCAGGACGACCCGGTCGAAGCCGCCGGCACGGAGGTAGCGGCTAGGCTCGGCCGCGGCGAGAAGATCATGGGCTTCGGCCACCGGGTGTACAAAGTAGAGGATCCGCGCGCCACCCACCTGCGCGTCCTGGCTGCTGAACTGGCCGAGACCGCAGGTGACGACACCTATTACCGGATGTCGCGCAGGATCGAGGAGACTGTGCTCGCGGTGAAGGGGCTGTATCCGAACGTGGACTTCTTCGCCGCGACGGTCTACCACTACCTCGGTATACCGACGGATTTGTTCACGCCGGTATTCTCGGTCAGCAGGATGGCCGGCTGGACAGCGCACGTGATCGAGCAGCATGCGGACAACAGGCTGATCAGGCCAGACAGCGAGTACATCGGCGAGGCAGGCCTGACCTGGATCCCGCTGGCGGCACGGTGAGCCACGCAGCACCTGAGCGATCGGCGCCTCCGCCGGGACGGGTGATCACGGGGGCCGGCCGGCACGGTGCGCGCAGGCGCGAGGTCCGAGGACGCCGGGGGCACGGAGAGCAGGACCATGCCGCACAGTCACGAGTCGGGCAATTGCCGTATCTGGCCGTCATGGTCGGCGTCGGCATCGCGCTGCTGATAATCAGTCAAGGCGTCCACCTCGTCAGAAGCGGTACGTTGGTATTCGCGGGCGTGCTGCTCATTGCCGCCATGGCCAGGCTGGTCCTGCCCGAACGGCGGGCGGGGCTGCTGTCATCGAGGCGGCGATTGCTCGATGTGGCGATCTTCGGGACGCTCGGCATCGGCCTTCTGGTGGCCGGGCTGGTGGTGCCGGTTCCCAGCTAGCCCCGCGACCACCGCGGTTTGAGTGTTCGAGCCAGAAGTGATGAAGGGATCATTGGCGTGTCCAAGATCAAGGTGGCCAACCCCGTCGTAGAACTCGACGGCGATGAGATGACGCGTATTATCTGGCAGTTCATCAAGGATGAGCTGATCCTGCCCTACCTGGATATCGATCTGCGTTACTACGACCTGTCGATCAGCAGCAGAGACGCCACCGATGACCAGGTAACGATCGATGCCGCCAACGCGATCAAGCAGTTCGGCGTCGGGGTCAAGTGTGCGACCATTACGCCGGACGAAGCCAGGGTCTCCGAGTTCGGCCTCAAGAAGATGTGGCGGTCACCCAACGGCACGATCCGCAACATCCTCGGCGGCGTCGTCTTCCGTGAGCCCATCGTGATCGAGAGCATCCCGCGGTTCGTGCCCGGCTGGACCAAGCCGATAGTCATCGGCCGCCATGCGCACGGCGACCAGTACCGGGCCAGCGACTTCGTCGTCCCGGGCGCCGGCACCGTGACGATCTCTTACCAGCCCGCCGACGGGTCCGTCGGGCGGCCGGTCTCGATGCAGGTCGCCCAGTTCGCCGGCGGCGGGGTCGCGATGGGCATGTACAACTTCGACGACTCGATCAGGGATTTCGCGAGGGCCACGATGCGCTACGCGCTTGACCGTGGCCTCCCGCTGTACCTGTCGACCAAGAACACTATCCTCAAGGCCTACGACGGCCGGTTCAAGGACATCTTCGCCGAGGTATTCGAGTCCGAGTTCAAGGCCGATTTCGATGCCGCGGGCCTGACCTATGAGCACAGGCTCATCGATGACATGGTGGCCCAGGTCATCAAGGGCGACGGCGGCATCGTCTGGGCCTGCAAGAACTACGACGGCGACGTGGTGTCCGACATCGTGGCGCAGGGCTTCGGCTCGCTGGGCCTCATGACGAGCGTGCTGATGACGCCGGACGGATCCTGCATCGAGGCCGAGGCGGCGCACGGCACGGTGACCAGGCACTACCGGCAGCACCAGCAGGGCAAGCAGACGTCCACCAACCCGATCGCCTCGATCTTCGCCTGGTCCAGGGGCCTGGCCTACCGCGGCAAGCTCGACGGCACGCCCGAGGTCACGGCTTTCGCCGAAACGCTGGAACGGGTGTGCATCGAGACAGTCCTCAGCGGGATGATGACCAAGGACCTTGCGCTGCTGATCGGCCCGGACGCGCCGTACCTGACCACCGAGGAGTTTCTCGGCGCGCTGCACAAGAACCTGCAAGCCGCGATGGCATAGCGGGCTGGCCCGGGGGAGCACCCCGGAGCCCCCGGAGCGCCCGCGAGCAGCCAGAGCTAAGGAGAGAACGTCGATGGCTCGTTCAGGGAAGGTAACGGTCGTCGGAGCTGGTTTTTACGGCTCGACCACCGCGCAGCGGCTGGCTGAGTACGACATCTTCGATGAGGTCGTGCTGACCGACATCGTTGCGGGCAAGCCCGAGGGGCTCGCCCTCGACATGAGCCAGTCCCGCCCGATCGAGGGCTTTGAGACCACGGTCACGGGGCAGACAACCGGTCAGGACGGAACGGGCTATGAGGCGATCGCAGGCTCGGGAATCGTGGTGATCACGGCCGGCCTGCCGCGCAAGCCAGGCATGAGCCGGATGGACCTGATCGGGGTCAACGCTGGCATCGTCCGCAGCGTGACCGAGCAGGTAGTCAAGCACGCGCCCGAGGCGGTGCTGATCGTCGTCTCCAACCCCCTGGACGAGATGACCGCGCTAGCAGCCAAGGTCTCGCAGTTCCCCGCGAACCGCGTGATAGGGCAGGCAGGCATGCTCGACACCGCGAGGTTCACCTACTTCGCGGCTGAACGGCTCGGGGTGCCGGTCGGCTCGGTCAGGACGCTCACACTTGGGTCGCATGGCGACACGATGGTCCCTGTCCCATCTGCTTGCACGGTCAACGGCACGCCGCTGGCTGACCTGCTCGGCGCCGACGAGATCGCGGCGCTGGTCGAGCGCACCAGGAATGGCGGGGCTGAGATCGTCGGCCTGCTGAAGACCGGTTCTGCCTACTATGCGCCGTCCGCGGCCGCGGCCAGGATGTCCCGCGCGGTCGCGCTTGACACCGGAGCGGTCATGCCGGTGTGCACCTGGGTGGATGGCCAGTACGGGATCTCCGGCGTCTACCTCGGCGTCGAGGCTGAGATCGGCGCGGACGGCATCCGCCGCGTGGTGGAGCGCGAGCTCACCGAGTCAGAGCTGGCCGGGCTGCGTTCGGCGGCAGATGCGGTCCGCGCCAAGCAGGCTGATGTAGCCAGCCTCTAGCACCCTCAGAACTCGCCCCTGCGGCGCATGCCGTGCGGCCTGCCGTCAGGGTCGTAGACGAACCGGTAGAGCGGCCTGGCGATGGCCCGCTGCCAGCTGGTGAGATGTGGCGCGTGGTAGTGCCTGAGCCGGCCCGGCGGCCGCGGCCCGCGCCTGCCGTTCGCGTGCCATGCATCGGTGTCCGATGCACTCCGCCAGAAGGCCGCGTACGTCTGGGCGGCAGTAGCCGCTGGGTCCAGTTCGGTACCCAGATGCTCCTGGCTGAGCGTGAGCCGTAGCGCACGCGCGAATTCGCTCGGGCCGGGCGTCGGTGCGGCTGCCGCAGGATCGGCGGCCACGGGCTCCGCGGACAGGGTGGCTGCTGCCACCGAGCCGGCTGTCCAGCCGGAGCCCGCCGTCAAGCCGCTCAGTTCCGCCTCGACGTCACCGTGGGCACCCGTTCGGATGACGGGCCCGTCGGCTGTGGGGAGCTCGAGGGTGTCGCGGCCGGCGCGGCTGCCACCGCGTTCCTCGCCGCCCAGGTCGAGCACGGCGCAGCTGAGCTCGGAATCGTGCGTCCAGGACCGGCGGTTGAAGTTATCCGATCCGATGATCGACCAGGTATCGTCCACGACGCAGACCTTGGCGTGCACGTAGATCGGCGTTCCTGCCTCGTTTTCCGGGCTGTAGACGGCGACCCGGTCGCCGGCGGCCTGCCGCAGCATCCGCATTGCGTCGATCCTGCCGATCAGGTTCGGCGGCCCGGCCAGGCGCCCGCCGGCGTCCGGATAGCGCGGGATGACCGCGATCAGGCGGAGCGCGGGGCGCTCGGCCAGCGCCCGGGCGAGAGCATCGACGACGACCGTAGACCATAGGTACTGGTCCTCGAGGTAGATCAGCGACTGCGCCCTCGCCAGGACCTTCAGGTAACCGCGCGCGATGCTGCGCTCCCCTTTCGGGGCGAAGCTGAAGCCTGGGCGCCGGAACGGGTAGGTGCGCAGCAGCTGCACGGCGTGGGTACCGCACGGCTGCGGGTCCGGCTGCTGATCAGGCAACCTGTTCGCGGTGTCATCCTGCCGGTCGGCCAGGTCGTGCAGCCGGGCTACCGGGTTGAGCGTGATCGGCACCCGGTCCTGCCACCGTTCCCTGAAGACCGCCTCGACGTCGCCCACGGCTGGCCCGCGGATCATGGCCTGAATGTCGTGCCAGGGCGGCCGCTCTCCGTAGACGGCGGCCATCGGCTGGCGCTGCGGGTCACCGCGGTGACTGGCGTCGTCGCGCCTGCTGTGGCACAGGTCGATCCCGCCCACGAACGCCACGTCAAGCGACGGCCGGCCTGCATGACGCAGCACGACCATCTTCATGTGGTGGGACCCGCCCGCCCTGACCCGCATGTCGAGCAGGCACTGGCCGCCCGCGGCGTTGATGTCCACCCCGAGGTGCCTGTTTTCCTCCCCGCTGAACTGGAACCTGTCCCAGTGCGAGCGCCAGATCAGGCCGCGTACGATCACCCCGCGCCCGGCCGCGTCGCGGAGCAACTCGGCCACCGTCGTTCCGTCGGCGCTGAGCCGCTCATCGGGATCGCCGCGCCAGTCCGTAAATGCCAGCAGGTCGCCGGCCCGCATGCCGCTGACGCGGGTGAGTAGCTCGCTGAAGTAGGTGGCGCCGTGGATCAGGGGAATTACCTCGTTCCCCGTTGACCAGGCTTGTCCCGCGGGCAATTCGGGATGCCTGCTATCCAGCGTCGTGGCCGGGTTGCCCCGCTCGGCCGCCGCCAGAAACCAGTCATCGATTCGCACGCCCAGGCAACTACCCGCCGGGGTTGCGTTAACTCATCCCGAATCGGGCAGCCTGTTGCGGGATCGCGATGTTAGAAGACGGGCTCGCCGGCCAACTCACGCCTATGGCTGTACTTAGAGCGGTCGCGCGCCCGATGCTGGCGTCGATCTTCATCGTTCAGGGCTATGACACGATGCGCAATCCTGACCGGGTCGTCAAGAAAGCCGAACCGGTGGTGCGGCCGATCGCCAGCCGCGTCTCCATCGTGCCAGACGACACCGAGCAGGCCGTGCGCCTCAACGGGGCGGTCCAGTTCGTCGCCGGATCACTGCTAGCGATCGGATGGCTGCCTCGCCTGTCAGCGCTGGCACTCGCGGCCACGCTGGTGCCTACCACGGTCGCCGGGCACCGCTTCTGGGAAGCCGACAATGACGAAGAGCGCGCCATGCAGCGGATCCATTTCCTGAAGAACCTCACCATGTTCGGTGGGCTGCTGATCGCGGCCGGGGACACGGCGGGGCGGCCCTCCCTGGCGTGGCGTAGCCGCCATGGCTTGCAGGAGGCACGTCGCGAAATCTTGCGGACCGCGAAGACCGCGAGGACCTCGGGCAAGGCCGCCGCGAAGGCGACGAGGCTGAAGGCTCGCTTGCCCGGTACCTGATCGCGCAGGTGCCGGCCCTGGGCGGCTGGGAGCCGCGACGTTCAGCCCAGCCGTGATAAGAAGGACGTCCATGAACGTCCGGGGAGCGCGAACCATCGGCACTAGCTGGCGGCTCGCCGCCGCGGCGATCGTCGGCGTCATCGCGGCGGTGCTCACTGGCCTGTTCTGGCGGTGGGCCTACGCGCCGGCTCTCGGCTGGGACGTGACGGCTATCGTCTTCAGCGCCTGGATCTGGCTGGTGATCTGGCCCATGGATGCCGCCGATACCGCCGCGAAGGCCAGGTCAGAGGACCCGAACCGGGCGACCAGCGACGTCCTCACGCTGTCGGCCGCCGTGGCCAGCATCGCTGCGGTCGGCATCGTCCTGGTTGGCGCTCACTCCGCACGGGGCCTGACGGCCGACATGCTTGCCGCTTTCGGCCTGATCAGCATCGCAATCTCCTGGTTTACCGTGCACACGATCTTCACGCTGCGGTACGCGTTGCTGTACTACGAGGTTCCGATAGGCGGCGTGGACTTCAACCAGGATGAAAAACCCTGCTACCGGGACTTCGCGTACCTGGCGCTGACGGTCGGCATGACGTTCCAGGTCTCCGACACCAACCTGCGCACCACCTCGATACGGGCGACTGCGCTCCGGCACGCGCTGCTGTCGTACCTGTTCGGCACCGTGATCCTGGCGGCGACCATCAACCTGATCGCGGGCATCGGCAGCGTCTCAGGCGGCTGAGCACCTCCGGGCTCTGCGAGCCTGCGGGTCAGGCGGCGGCGAGCCTGCGCAGGGCGAGTTCGGCGTACAGCGCCGTTCCGTCCGCGAGCGCCGCGTCGTCGAACATGGCTTCCGCCGAGTGGTTGTACGCCGCCGTGGCTGGGTCGACGCCTGGCGGACAGGCACCCAGCATGAGGAACGCGCCAGGTACCTGCTCGAGCACGTAGGAGAAGTCCTCCGAGCCGGTGAGCGGGAAGGGGGCCGCCAGGAACCTGGCGTCGCCGAGCAGATCGCTGGTGGTCCGCTCGGCGAACGCGAACTCGGCCTGGTCGTTGACCGTGACCGGGTACCCGTCTACGAAGGAGGCGTCGGCGCTCAGTCCGTGCCCCGAGGCG
>DASWGE010000019.1:0-7152 GCA_036393895.1 Streptosporangiaceae bacterium
CCGCCGACGGTGACACCGAGCTTGGCGAACGCCGTGTTGCAGGACACGGTCAGCGCGTACAGCATCGTCGGGTGCCCGTTGTCGCAAGGCAGGCCGCCGTCGTTCGTGAGGGTGCTGTGGCTGCCGGGCAGCCGGTAGAACTGCGGCGCGGGAATGTTCGAGGTCTGATTCCCTACCCTGTGAGTAGCGAACGCCGCCGAGCTTGTGATCAGCTTGAACGTTGACCCGGGCGGGAACGTGTCATTGATCGCCCGGTTCACCAGCGGCTGGGCCGGGTCATGGCGGTACCGTGCGTCGTTCTTGGCGACCGCGGCGCTATCGATGGGGGCGTACAGATTCGGGTCGAAGGACGGATAGGACGCCATGGCTAGGATTGCGCCGGTGTGCGGATCGATCGCGACCGCCGCGGCCGGCTTTCCCATCGCGACCAGCGCCTGGTACGCGGCCGCCTGCGCCTTGGGGTTGATAGTCAGGTAGACGCTCGCCCCCTGCTTTGGCTTGCCGGTGAACAGGCCTTTGAGGTTGTACACGGCTAGGCTCGGCGCCGTCCCCGCGAGGAATTTGTTCTCGGCCTTCTCGATTCCGGTGAGTCCGAAGATCGAGTCGTAGCCCGTAACGGGCGCGTACTCGCGGCCTGCCGGGTAGACGCGCTTGTAGAAGCCGCCCTTGACCAGCTGTGATCTCGCGACGATCATTTCCTGACCGTTGCCACCCGCCGCGATGATCTCGCCGCGCCAGTTCTTGAGCTGCTCTGAGGAGACGCGGCTGTTGAAAGGTTCGGCCGCGAGCGAATTGACCCGGAAGACCTGCAGGTAGTTGACGTTGATCATGAGCAGGACAAAGAGCGCCAGGCTCGCGATCGAGAGTCTGCGGATGGCTCTGTTCATACCGCCCGCACCACCTGTGTCAGACCCTCGTCCTGAATCGGCTGTGGCGCGGGCCGCCTGGCGGTGTCGCTTATCCGCATCAGCAATGCGATCACGATCCAGCTCGCGACAAGGGACGAGCCTCCCTGGGATAGGAACGGTGTGGTGATGCCGGTCAACGGGATCAGCTGGGTAACCCCGCCAACGATGATGAAGACCTGCAGCGCCAGGACGAAGGAGACGCCTGCGGCCAGCAGCTTGGCGAACGGGTCGCGAACCGCCAGGGCCGCGCGCAGGCCGCGCTGCACCAGCAGCCCGAAGATCAGCAGCAGTGCCATCAGCCCGGTGAGTCCCAGTTCCTCGCCCAACCCGGTGAAGATGAAGTCGCTCTGCACGAGCGGGGTGCGAAACGGCTGGCCCGCGCCGAGGCCGGTGCCGAAGATGCCGCCGAAAGCCATGCCCTCCAGGCCCTGGACTAGCTGGTAGGACGAGCCCTGGATGTTGGCCGGCGCGAATGGGTGCCGCCAGATCGTGAAGCGCTCAGCGACGTGCGGGATGATGGCGCCTGCCAGCAGCGCACCGGCCACGAACATCAGGATCCCGATCAGCAGCCAGGACTTGCGCTGGGTAGCGATGTAGAGCATGGCGACGAACAGGCCGAAGAACAGGGCGGCCACGCCGATGTCGGACTCGAAGATCAGGATCAGCATGGCGATAGCCCACAGCACCAGGATTGGCCCCATGTCGCGGCCACGCGGCAGGTCGATGCCGAGGAAGCGACGCCCGGCTAGGGACAGCACGTCCCGCTTGCGCACGAGGTATCCGGCAAAGAAGACCGCGAGCGCGATCCTGGCAAACTCGCCGGGCTGAATGGAGAAGCCGCCGAAGATGATCCAGACCTTGGCTCCGTTGATCGAACTATGGCTGGCTGGCAGCAATGCGGGAATGGCCAGCAGGAAGAGCCCGATCGTGCCGAGAGTATAGGTATAGCGCTGCAGGACCCTCGGCTCGCGGATCAGGACCAGTACGACGATGAACGCGACGATGCCGACGGCGGTCCACATCAGCTGATAGAGGGCCGCGTGCGTGGTGAGCGTGCTGATCGATAGGCCGGGGTTGCCGTTCCTGCCCGACTGCTGCAACCGGTAGATCATCACGATGCCCAGCCCGTTCAGCAGCGCCGCGAGCGGGAGCATGAGCGGGTCTGCCCACGGCGTGAACCTGCGGACGGCCAGGTGGGCAACCCCCATCAGGACGGCGAATCCGGCTATGTAGACGACTAGGCCGGACGGCATATGCCCGTTGAGGCCAAGACCTGCGGCGGCGTAGGCGAAGGCCATGATGCCGACCGCGAAGCCGAGCATGGCGAGCTCGGTACTGCGCCTGCCGCGCGGAAGCGGCACGGCCCGGCGCGACGGGCCGCGTGGTGCGACGTCAGCCACGCTCGGTACCGCAGTCATCTGCCGGCTCCCGTCGGCGGCGAGCAGAACAGCGGCAGCACTGGCTTGGGCGGAACGGGGACTGGCGCGTTCACCGGCTCATTGGCCGTGTGCGTCGGTGCGTGACCAGCTGCCGTGTGCTTGCTTGCTGGCGTGGGTGCCGCGCTCGCCGCCGGCCGAGCGGCCGGCTTGCCGGCCTGGCTGTTGGTCGGCTTAGGCTTCGGCCTGGCCGACAGCCGCTTCGCCGTTGTCCTGCCGAACCGCGCGGACTGCTTCGTCTTGCCTGCCGTTGTCTTCTTGGCTGTGGTCTTCGGCTGGTGCGCTATCCACTTCCGGATGTCGGCCTGCGCGGCCGCGCACCGGTAGTCCTGCCTGATCCGCGACACGATCTTGTACGCCGCGCGCAGGCTGACCGCGGGGATGGTGGCCTGGATCTGGCCAGCCTCGCCGCTCGGTACGGCAGTTAGCGGGATGTTGGTCCGGCGCACCATGCTGGAGAGGCTGAGGCCGGCGACCGCCTCGTTCACGCCGCGGTACACCACTACCATGCCGTCGGCGGCACCGACGTAGTACTCGTCCTGGGTGATCCGCCACCCGTACAGGCTGCCGGCTCCGACCACGGCCAGCAGCACGAGCAGTGTGACCGAGACCACCGGCCAGCGTCGCCGCGCGGACCTGACGAGCATGGGGTCGTCGTCTTCGTCGTCTTCATCGTCATAATCCCCCTGCGCGGCCTCGCCCTCCGGCTGAGTACCCGGGTCCATCCCGGCGGTGCTGGCACTGGCCATGACGGGCATGGTGCCGGCGGCTGCGGCGAGCGTTGCCCCATTCCTGCCACTGGCTAGCAGGTGCGCCCGCGCAGCCGGGCTGTCGCTGCGCACCGGCTGAACAGGCTGGTCGGATCCCGCGGTCAGCGCGCCCACGACCACAACATCCGTGCTGGGCCCCTGGCCGGCATCGGTGTCAATGACATCGGCGAGGATGCAGGTGATGTTGTCCGGCCCACCGCTGCGGATGGCCAGATCGATCAGCTGGCCGACCGCCTCGTCGAGGTCGGCGAGCTCCGTCAGGGTCTTGTGCACGGTCTCGTCGCTGACCACGTCGGACAGGCCGTCCGAGCAAAGCAGGTAACGGTCTCCGACCTTGGCCTTGAGCATCGCAAGATCGGGCTCGGCCGGCACGCTGCTCTGCAGCGCGCGCATGACGAGCGAGCGCTGCGGGTGCGACGCCGCTGCCTCCGGCGTGAGCTTGCCTTCGTCGACCAAGGACTGGACGAGGGTGTGGTCATGAGTGATGCGGTGGTACTCGTCATCGCGCAGCAGGTAGGCGCGGGAGTCTCCGATGTGGCACAGCGCCACCTCGTCGCCTGACCAGAGCAAGGCGGTCAGCGTGGTACCCATGCCCTCCGTCGACGGGTCGGCCCGCGCGATCTGCCGCAACTCGGCATTGGCCTGCGCGATAGCGTCGGCCAGCGCCTGCAGCATGTCGATGCCGGCCGTGTCGGCATCGAGCGGGGCAAGGGTGGCGATCGCGACGGCGCTTGCTACCTCGCCAGCCGCGTGCCCGCCCATCCCGTCAGCGATGGCGAGCAGGTGCGGCCCGGCGTAAGCGGAGTCCTCGTTGCCCTCACGGAGCAGGCCCACGTCTGACCGGACCGTGTAGCGGAGTGCAATGCTCATTTGCGCAGCTCCAGGACGGTCTTGCCGACGCGGACCGGCACGCCTAGCGGCACTGGCGTCGGCTGCGTGACCTTCTGCCGGTCCAGGTAAGTGCCGTTCGTGGAGCCCAGGTCCTCCACGATCCACTCACCATTCTGCGGGTACAGCCTGGCGTGCCTGGTCGAAGCGTAGTCGTCGGTGAGCACCAACGTGGCGTCCGCGGCCCGGCCGATGGTGATCTGCTCCTCGCCCAGCGTGATGGTGGTCCCGGACAGGCTGCCTCCGGTAACTAGCAGCAGCTTCGGAGTGCCTCTGCTATGCCTGGCGGGCTTCGGCGGCCGCATGGGGCCGGTCTGCTGGTTGTGCTTGGCCTGCTGCCGCGCGGCCCGGCGCTGGCTGCGCGGCGAGGTCGGCTGGTCGAACAGGTCGGTCCGCACGACCCCGACGGCAGCGATGACGAACAGCCAGAGCACAGCCAGGAACGCCAGCTTGATGAGATCGAGGGTGAGCTGGTTCATCGGGTTAGGAGTCCTCAGATCGCCTGCAGCCCACGCGGGCCTCCGCGCGCGCCGCGGCTGCTGGGTAAGTGACTGCTTGCTTCCTGCCGTTCGTCAGTAGGTGCCGTCCCTGCGGAATACCAGAGTCGTGCGGCCAAGGGTAACGCGCGTGCCGTCCGTGAGGGATATTCTCCGGATCGGTTGCCCATCCACGAACGTTCCATTCGTCGAGCCGAGGTCTACCAGTACGACGTCGCCGTCTTCGACCCGGATCTCGGCGTGATGCCGGGAGACTCCCTGGTCGACGAGCCTGAGGTCACAGTCGGTGCCACGGCCGAGGATGGTCAGCGGTGAGGTGAGCGGAAAAGTGCGCTGGGTCGCTCCGCTGCGACCAGGCTCGGCGGTCGAGACAAGCAGGCGCGGCGAGCCAGGGTAGCCCTCCTGCGGCCTCGGCAGGTCGCTGACTGGCCGGCGGATCTCGCCGTCCTCTACGGTAGTTCCCCTGATCACGCCAGAGCGGATGCGGAAGGTCCCGATGGTGAGGTCAGGCACGCCCTGGAACCGGATCCTGACCGGGCCGACGAAGGAGTACCCCTGCTCCCTTGCGTAATCCCTCGCCAAGGTGGCGAGCTCCAGGCCTAGGTTGTCGGCGTAGACCTCGAGCCTGTCGTAGTCAGCCTGAGCAATCTCGGCCACGAAGTCGTTCGGGACTAGGGTCCTGCCCTGTGCCACGATCGCCGCCCGATCGTCCATCTCGCGCTGCACGGCCCCCGCTATCTCGGTCGGCTGCAGTTCGGATTTGAAGGCGCGTGCGAAGCCACCGTCATACATCTCTTGTAGACGGTGCTCGAAGCGCTGTAGCACTCCCACCATGCACCTCCTGTCCCGTTCGCCTTCGATGGTATCGGCGACGTGGCATAGCTCGGGGCGTGCTAACCTGCCAGTGCCCCGAGGGCGGGTGGCGGAACGGCAGACGCGCACGGTTCAGGTCCGTGTGTCCGAGAGGACGTGAGGGTTCAAATCCCTCCTCGCCCACGAGCGCCCAAGCGCCTGAGCCACTCCACTCCGAGTTCCCTGGCAGAATCATTATCGTGCCCGAACTTCCCGAAGTGGAGTCACTTGCGTCGGACCTGCGCGAGCGCGCGCTCGGCCGCGTGGTCGATCGTGCTGATATCGCGGAGTTCTCCGTGCTGAAGACCTACGATCCGCCCCTTGCCGCGCTGCACGGGGCGACGCTCACGGACGTGAGCAGGCACGGAAAGTTCCTCGATCTGGCGACAACTCAAGCGGAACCAGGCGCCGGTGACCGACTGCACCTCATCACTCACTTGGCCAGGGGCGGGTGGCTGCGCTGGCGCGAGGAGATGCCTAGCCAGCCTGCCCGGCCGGGCAAGGGGCCGCTCGCCTTCCGGCTGCGCTTCACCGACGGAGCGGGATTCGACCTGACCGAGGCAGGGACCCGCAAACGGCTCGCGGTCTACCTCGTCACCGATCCCGCCGCTGTGCCCGGCATCGCCTCGCTCGGCCCCGATCCGCTGGCGCCCGAGTTCACCGCCGACGTGCTCGGCAGCCTGCTAGCGGGCCGCCGCACCCAGATCAAGGGCGTGCTGCGGGATCAGAAGATCATTGCTGGCATCGGCAACGCCTACTCGGACGAGGTCTTGCACGCCGCCAGGATGTCCCCGTTCCGGCTCGCGTCCAGCCTCAGCGCTGCCGAGGTAGCTGCTCTGCATGACGTGATCGTGGGGACACTGCGTTCCGCCGTCGAGCGATCAGCCGGGCTTGCCGCGTCGGAACTAAAGAAAGAGAAGAAGTCCGGCCTCGCCGTGCACGGCAGGGCCGGCGAGAAGTGCCCGGTCTGTGGCGATATGATCCGCGAGGTGTCGTTCGCCGACTCGGCGCTGCAGTATTGCGCGACGTGCCAGACGGGCGGGAAGCCGCTCGCCGACCGCCGTCTGTCGAGACTGCTGAAGTAGGTCGAGCGGGGCCGACGAGTTCAGGCAGCCCAGTTGCCCGATGCATAAAGCAAAGCCGTGACGCACATCAACGGCGCCGATACACCTAGCCAAATGAAGCCAGCCTTCTTGTAGCGCAGAGCAAGGCTGCCGAGTCCGCACCACAGCGGCCATGCGAGCATGAGGGCACGAGGGACAGACTCATACCATGTTCCGGCCATCAGAGCTGCCACAGTAAGTGAGCAATAAACGAATTCGGGCCATCGGCGATTTATTGCCAGAATAATTGTCGTCGCCAGAAGAACCGCTGCGGCCCCGAGCTCGAGCTGGAACATAAAGGCAACCGGTGCGTGGAATTCGTGGCCGAAGGCGGCAGTCCAGGTTGCCTTGAAGGTGGTCACCGGGTTCTTAAGAGCCCGACCCCATCCCGCAGCCTCAGCGTGCTGCCATGCCAGCCAGTCGCCGGTGGCAAAGCGCAAGTAGAGCTCGTACGCAACCACGGGAAGAACTGGAATAGCCAGATAGACGAATGCGCTGCGCCGGCGCCCGGTGCGGGTACGCGAGGCAATGAGCAACAATCCAGCAAGCAGAAATAGGCCATTGACCCGGACAGCGCACGCGGCTGTCGCGAGGAAGGAGGCCGTGGCCCAGGAACCGCGGCGCGCCGCAAGCCAGCTCGGTAGCGCGAAGGCCAGGAACAGCGGCTCGGTATAGCCGACCGAGAGGAAGACCGCGGC
>DASWGE010000020.1:0-4760 GCA_036393895.1 Streptosporangiaceae bacterium
AGGCCTGGTTCTTGATGATCTTGTGCTCGACCACGCCGAACCCGGTCTCCTTCACCGCCCAGTCCGCGTAGCGGGCGGACTCGGCGTGTGCGGCCCTGGCGACCGCTTCGGCGATCCGAAGCACGGTGTCGCGGTCGTAGCCGGCGAACGCGCTGGCGGCCCAGTGCGCCCTGGCGAGCATCTGCCGGGCCTGGTACGTCGCGGCGGTCCCGTCGCCGGCCGGCTTGTCCGCGCGCGAGCCAGTCGCCTGAGCGGCCGTCCCGGTTGCGCGGACACTCATCGCCCCCTCCCCGCGTAGCCGGCGGTGACCGATCCTCGGCTCCCGGAGGACCCCCGGACTGCGCCGGCCCGGGGTGAGCGGGACCTGCCGGTGCCCTTGATCTCGGCGTAGGCGCGCGCGATGCCGGCCTCAGTACGGTCGAGCAGTTCCTCGCACAGTTCCGGCGTCATCAGCAGGCCTGGCTTGTACTGGAGCACCCTGGGATCAAGAGTCGAGAAGATCGCCCAGACGCCGGTCCGGTACAGATGGCGCATCACGTACTTCGCCCCTTCCGGATGGTCGAACTCCAGGCCCATCACCACGCCGTTCTGCCTGATCCCGATGAACCAGTCCGGGTAACTGGCTTGGATCTCGCGGAGCCCGGCGCCGATCAGGTCGGCGATGTAAGCCACCATCGACCTTGTCTCCGGCCGACCGCAGATTTCCAGCGTCTTAAGCGCCGCGACGCAGCCAAGCTCGGCTCCGCCGAAGCTCGAGATATGCGCGAACCCGTCCTCGGTCAGCCAGCCCGCATTCTCCTCGCTGACCAGAACGGCGGCGATCGGGTACATCCCGCCCGACAGCCCCTTGCCGGTGACCAGGATGTCCGGCTCGATCCCGTGCTTAGTCACGGCCCACATCTCGCCGGTGCGCATCAGCCCGGTCTGCACCTCGTCGGCGATATACAAGGTGCCGTGCTTTTCGCACAGCGCCTTGACGGACTCCAGGTAGCCGGGCTCGGGTAGCGGGAAGCCGTAGGTCGCCGGGATCGTTTCCATGATCACGGCCGCGACGTCGCCGCCGGCGAGCGCCGCGGCCATCGCGTCCAGGTCATTGAACGGGACCTGGCTGAACTCCTCCGGGCGATCGGAGAGGAAGATCCTGGCGAACCGGTCGTCCCCCGTTGCTACGGCCAGGCCGGTATGGCCGTGATACGCCTTGATGATCGAGACGATCTTGCGGCGCTGGGTCGCGTGCCTGGCGGTCTTCAGCGCTATGTCGATGGCCTCGCCGCCCCCGCTGCCGTACACGACCTTGGTCAGGTTCGGCGGCGCCGTCCTGATCAGCGCCTCGGCCAGGGCTGCCCGCGCGCTGGACGGGAAATGATGATTGCCGATGTCGAACGAGCGCATGCCGGTAGTGATGGCTTCGACAAGTTCGGCGTTGCGATGCCCGAGATTGAAGGTGCCGCCGTTCAGATGCACGTCGATCAGGCGCAGCCCGGACATGTCCCAGATGAAATAGCCCTCGCGCCGGTCGATGACCAGGTCGACGCCGGTTTCGCTCCAGAAGTCGGTCTTCCCCGGGTTCCAGAACTCCCTGGACTTCTCCAGGACCTCGGCCTTGGACTCCACGCTGAACACGTCGTAGTCGTACATCGTCCTGCCTTCGCCCTGCGCCGCACCGCACGGCACGGACCCGGACCCTCCGACGAACCCATACCAGACCGAATCATGTATCGGTCTGACCCATTAGTCAAGAGTGAAAGCGAACCCGAGCAGACCTATTGTCATGCTCGATTTAACCATGTTACGGTCGGGGTCCGGCGAGGCGAGGTAGGCGCCCATGAAGCCGCTGAGGTGCACGGCCCTCGGCCGTTCGCACGATCGCCCTGCCGGGACATGCCACCACTTTGGTGTGTCTAGGAGGGGTAACGGCGGTCGTCATGGTCCGACCAGAAGCATCACCCATCGCCAGCGGGCGGAGTCGGTCCGGTTCGCCGCTCCCGCGCGTTCCCCTCGTCATCTCATCCCGCCGATCCCCGGGCCAGCCGCGGCCAGGGGACGGCAACTCGTGCCCGCCAATCCGCGCTTGGCACGGGGCTAACCCCTGACGGGAGGCTGGCTGCATGTCAGATACCCAAGCACCGCCCGGCGCCGGCGGCGAGTTCGCCGGCGCAGATGTTGTCACGAGGACTGGCCTGGCCGAGAGCGTCGATATTTCCGGCCGCGAGGACGTCCATAAACTCAAGAAGGGCGCTGTCGGCCTGGCTGGCGTGCTCTTCCTGACAGTTACCGGATCGGCCCCGATCTCGGCGATGCTGTTTAACACGCCGATCGTGGTCGGCTATGGCAACGGCATCGGCGCCCCCGCTGCGTTCCTCTTCGCCACGGTCGTGCTGGTGATCTTCTCGGTTGGCTATGTCGCCATGGCCAGGGAGAAGACGACCGCCGGGGGCTTTTACTCCTATATCAGCTACGGCCTCGGGCGTGAGGTGGGCATCGGCGCCGGATATGGCTCGGTCCTCGCATACTCGGTCTTCGAGGCCTCGCTGGCCGGTGGTTTCGCCTATTTCCTCAACCTCAAGCTTGCCGAGTTCGGCGTGAACGTGAGCTGGCCCTGGCTCGCCCTCGGCATGGTGCTGCTGATCTCGGTCCTGACCTACTTCGACGTCAGGCTGTCGACGATCGTCCTGGCCGCCGGCCTCATAACCGAGGTCGTGATGCTGCTCGTCTTCGACGGCTTCATGTTCGCACACGGCCACATCCCGGCTGCCGCGATCAACCCAGCGAATGCCTTCAAGGCGCTGGCGGCGAGCGGCTCAGGAAGCAGCGCGATTGCCGCGGGGGCGATCGGGGTCGGACTGTTCTTCGCGTTCTGGTCGTGGGTCGGGTTCGAGATGGCCCCGAACTACGGCGAGGAGTCCAAGAACCCGAAGAGGAACGTGCCGCGGGCGCTCTACATCTCGGTGATCGGCCTGGGCATCTTCTACATCCTGACTTCCTGGGCGCCGTTCGCCGGCTACTCCTCGGCCAACGCGGCGGCGCACCAGGCGCAGACCAACGCGGCGCAGTACTACCTAGGCCCGGCCCACAACATAGCGGGTCATTGGGTCAGCTCGATCCTCAGCTACCTGATCATCACCGGCTCGTTCGCCTGCGGGATGGCGTTCCACAACACCACGGCCAGGTACGGGTACTCACTCGGTCGCGAGGGGCTGCTCCCCCGCGCGCTCGGCAAGACCCACCCCAGGTACAAGAGCCCGTTCGTGGCCTCGCTCGTGCAGACCGTCATTGCGGCGCTGATCGTGATCGGGTTCGCCGTGTTCACAGGGACCAACGATCCAGCCAGCCAGGCCTACATTCAGCTCTACGGCCTGATGGCCGTCATGGGTGTGATCGTGATCCTGTCGGTGCAGGCGCTGGTCTCGCTCAGCATCTTCATCTACTTTGAGCGGCATCCGGACCGGAGCGGGCACTGGTGGAAGACCAGGCTCGCGCCTGCCATCGCCTTCATCACCCAGGCCTTTGTCGTGTTCCTGCTGTTCGACAACATCAAGTTCCTCGGCAGCGGTTACGGCTACGCGAACTGGCTTGGTCCGATCGACGCCCTCGTGGTGGTCGGGGGTATCGGCTACGCGTTCTACCTCCGGCGCCGCAACCGGGAGAAGTACGAGTCCGCCGGGCGGCTCATCAACGAGGGGCTGTAGGTACCCGGGCAGTGTGTGGTGGGCGGCCGCAAGGCCGGCCACCACACACTCGTCCCGACCGATCATCGGGGGAACGCACACATGGGCTACCTGATCGGCGCGGACATCGGCTCGCAGAGTGTCAAGGCCTTGCTGCTCGATCCGGACGGCCGGGAGGTCGCGTCCGCCGGCCAGGGCGCCGCGATGAGCCATCCGGCGAGCGGGTGGGCCGAGCAGGACCCGGCCCAGTGGCGAGACGGCCTGGCGGCGACGGTCCGCCAGCTAATCACCGCCTCGGGCATCGCTCCGGCTGAGGTCACTCATCTGGGCCTGGCCTCGCAGGTCGACGGTGTCGTGCCGGTCGATCGCTCGCTCAGGCCGATCAGGCCGGCCATCATCTGGCTCGACCGGCGGGCCTCCGACCAGGCGGACGCGCTGGCGGGCAAGCTCGGCGCCGATGCCATCTTCGCGACAACCGGGCTCAACGCCGACTCCTCGCACATCGCGCCCAAGATCATGTGGCTGCGCGAGCACGAGCCGCAGACCTACCGGGCGGCCGTCTCCTTCCCGCCCGCCGGCGGGTACCTGCTCAGCTGGCTCACCGGCACGATCGCCCAGGACCACGCCAACGCATCGTCGACGCTGCTCTACGACGTCAGCTCCGGCACCTGGGATGACGCCATGCTGGATGCCGCTGGCATCGACCCCGGCACGCTCGCTCCGATCAGGCCCGCGAGCGAGATCGCGGGCACTCTGACCGCGGCGGCGGCCACCGCTCTGGGGCTCGACCGGCGCTGCGCTGTCGTCGTTGGAACCGGCGACGAGCACGGCGCCTGTCTCGGCGCTGGCGCGATCGTGCCTGGACTGGTCGCGGACGTGACCGGAACCGCCGAGCCGGTCGCTGTCACGGCGCCCGGCCCCGTGTTCGACGCCGAGCGCGTGGTCGAGACGCACGCGCATGCCATCACCGGCCTGCTGCTCGTCGAGAACCCGGGCTTCGTCTCTGGCGGCTGCACGCTCTGGTGCGGCGAGAACATTCTGGGTATCGACCAGGCCGGACTGTTCGCGCAGGCCGCGCTCGCGCCGCCTGGC
>DASWGE010000021.1:0-2006 GCA_036393895.1 Streptosporangiaceae bacterium
GGGACGCCCTGCAGGACGCACGCGGTGGCGGATCGGTTGCCGAACAGGATCGACGCTGCGAGTTGGCCGCCGGTCAAGGCACTGATCCCTCCGAAGACGGGCCGCAGATCAGCCGCCTGGCAGGGGTGGGTACCGGCGGGAATGACCGTCGGCGATGGGGTGGGCAGCAGCATCGAACTCGGGGTGGCGCTTATCCAGGGCACAGGGTCACTGGGATTGCCCTTGGCGGTATCGGCGGCGAAGTGCGAGGTGGCCGCGCAGCTGCAAAGAGCAAGGGCGAGGACTGCCAGGGCCAGGGAGCGTGCGCGCATCTACCGCCATAACGGCTGGGACCTGGCAAGAGTTACCAGTATGTCTGGCTTGCCTTAGACACGCGACCGATCGCGCCGAATGACCGAGAGGACGAGGCCGACTTCCTCACTTCGCAGCAGGATCTCGACGCCAACGTAGCTCAGGGCCGCGAGGGCGACTGCCACCAGAACAGCCACCAGCGGGCGCAGGCCGCCCTGCAAAGAACCGCCCGTGATTACGAAGGCGACCCCGGCCACGATGGCGGCCATGGGAACGACGCCAACGATCGCCCGGCGCGCCGTCCGCAGGATTTGCCGCCCCTCGAGTCCGCCGAGCCGGCCCCGCAGCGCGCGCCCCAGCAGGATCGCGTTCAGCGTCGCCGCGATCGACGTCCCCAGCGCCAGGCCGCCCTGCGCCAGCAAATGGACCAGCACGATATTGGTTGCCAGGTTGACGCCGATGACGACAAGCGAAATCCGCAGCGGCGTGATGACATCCTGCAGCGCGTAGAACACCCGTACCAGGAGTGCCGTCGCCGCTTGGCCAGCGAGGCCAAGGCTGAAGAATGTCAGGGCGATGGCGGTTTGGCGCACCGAATCCGACCCGAATTGCCCGCGCTCGAAGAGCGCGGCGGTGATCGGCACGCCGAGCAGTGCCAGGCCGACCGACGCCGGCACCAGCACGAAGATGTTGAGCCGCAGCGCCAGCGCGGTGCGATGCCGGATCGAGTCGATCGCCCCGAGGGCCGCATCGCGGGCCAGGAACGGGAAGAGGACGAACGCGAGCGCCTGCGAGAAGGTTCCGAGCGGGAGCTGCGCCATGGTGTCGGCGTAGCGCAGGGCCGCGACTCGGCCGTGCGGCAGTGACGTCCCCAGGATGGTATCGACGAACACGTTCACCTGGGCGGCCGCGAGGCCGAGAGCGATCGGAAACATCAGCCGGCCAACTTTTCGAACACCGGGATCGTCGAGGCCCAGGGCCGTCGTCGGGCGCCAGCCCGTTCGCCACAATGCCGGGAGCTGGACACCGAGGTGCAGCATCGCGCCGGCGACTACCCCAACCGCGAGCGCCGTGACGCCGTATCGCGGCGCGAAGAACGCCGCCGCCACGATGATGGCGCCGTTATAGAAGAGCGGCGCCAGTGCCTGCGCGAAGAAGCGCTGATAGGCGGTCAGGATGCCGATCACCATGCCGCCCGCACCCAGGAAAATCGGCTGCAGGAGCAGGATCCGGGTGAGGCCAACGATCACGTCGTGATCGTGTTGGCTGTATCCGAAGGCGATCAGCGACACGTAGAACGGCGCCACGATAAACAGGATGGCGGCGCCGAGGGTCAGGATCACGACGGCGGCATTGAGCACGCGCTCCGCGATCTCGCGGGCCCGCTGATACTCGCCCCTTGCCAGGTGCTCGGACAGGACCGGGATGAACGCGGAGCTGATCGCGCCGGCCAGCAGGAGGTTGAACAGCAGGTCCGGCACGCCGAAAGCCACCCGGTAGTCATCGATCTGGTGGCTGGTCCCAAAGGTGTTGGCGATGACCAGCTCGCGCACGGCGCCCAGCACGCGGCTGAGCCCGTAGGCGACCAGGATGAGCGTCGCGGCCGACGCGATGCGCCGCCGCTCGCTAGACATCGGTGGTCATTGTAGTTGTGCCATCTCGCGTATAATCACCGCTCGCATGGCGAATACCCAGTCAGCCAAGAAGCGCGTGCG
>DASWGE010000022.1:0-1837 GCA_036393895.1 Streptosporangiaceae bacterium
GTCGGCGCCGAAGAGTCGGTCGAGGTCGGCGGGGCCGACCTGACCATCTACGACAACCTCGACCCGGCGACCGAACAAGTGCGCTGGAAGGATCTGTGCCGAGGCCCGCATCTGCCGAGCACCAGGCACATCCCTGCGTTCAAGCTCATGCGGAGCGGCGGCGCCTACTGGCGCGGCAGCGAGCAGAACCCCCAGCTACAGCGGATTTACGGCACCGCCTGGCCGTCGCGCGATCAGCAGGACGAGTACCTGAGAATGCTCGCTGAAGCCGAGCGCCGCGATCACCGGAGGCTGGGAGCCGAGCTCGACTTGTTCTCGTTCCCGGCCGAGATCGGCAGCGGGCTGCCGGTGTTCCACCCCAAGGGAGGAACAATCCGCCGGGTGATGGAGGACTACTCGCGGCGCAGGCACGAAGAAGCAGGCTACGAGTTCGTCAACACACCGCACATCACCAAGTCGACGCTGTTCGAGACCTCGGGTCACCTGGACTGGTATGCGGACGGTATGTACCCGCCCATGGAGTTGGAGGGCGCGAAGTACTACCCCAAGCCGATGAACTGCCCGATGCACATCCTGATCTACGCGTCCCGCGGCCGGTCGTATCGCGAGCTGCCGCTACGGCTCTTCGAGTTCGGTACTGTCTACCGGTTCGAGAAGTCGGGCGTCGTGCACGGGCTGACCAGGGCACGGGGCTTCACCCAGGACGACGCGCATATCTTCTGCCGGCCGGATCAGCTGGCCGATGAACTGGCCAGCCTGCTCGACTTCGTGGTCGGGCTGCTGCGCGACTACGGCCTGACCGAGTTCGAGGCAGAGCTGTCGACCCGCCCGGACAAGTTCGTCGGGGAGATCGCTGAGTGGGACAAGGCCGAGGCAGCGCTCAAGCACGCCCTGGACGCCTCTGGATTGCCGTACGTGATCGCGGAGGGAGAGGGCGCCTTCTACGCGCCCAAGGTCGATGTGCACGTAAAGGACGCGATCGGCCGCCGCTGGCAGCTCTCCACCCTCCAGGTGGATTTCCAGGAGCCCGCCAGATTCGGCATCGAGTACACCGCCGCCGACGGCAGCAAGCAGCGCCCGCAGATGATCCACAGGGCCCTGTTCGGCTCAATCGAGCGGTTTTTCGGAATCCTGCTCGAGCACTACGCTGGCGCGTTCCCGCCCTGGCTGGCCCCGGTCCAGGTGGTCGGAATTCCGATCTCGGATGCGCACGTGCCCTACCTGGACCAGGTCGCGGTCCGGCTGCGTGAGCGGGGCATCAGGGTGCAGGTGGATGCCGGCTCCGAGCGGATGCAGAAAAAGATCAGGACCGCGCAGCAGCAGAAGGTGCCGTACATGCTCCTGGCCGGTGACAACGACATGGCGGCCGGTGCCGTGTCGTTTCGCTACCGCAGCGGCGAACAGCGCAACGGGGTGCCGGTCGAGGAGGCCATCGAGGAGATCGTCGCGGCCGTGGAGCAGCGCATCCAGGTGTGATCCGTGATCATGGGTGATCGTGGGTGATCTTGATTGGGCTGGGCGCTGCGGGGCATTCGCGGCGCGAGAAGGCCCAGCCCCTATGCTGCATTCCATGTCGGAGAGCGGAGCACCCGAGCACGTGCGGCAGCACGGCGCGGGCACCCCGGACGGCTTCCGGCGGCTCTGGATGCCCCACCGGATGGCGTACATCAAAGGGGACAACAACAAATCCCACGGGCCTGGTGCCGGGGAAGGCTGCCCGTTCTGCACGATTCAGCAGATGGCCGACGATGAGGCCCTGATCGTCGCCCGGGGCACGCTGGTCTACGCGGTCCTCAACCTGTATCCGTACAACAGCGGCCACCTGATGGTCTGCCCG
>DASWGE010000023.1:0-2075 GCA_036393895.1 Streptosporangiaceae bacterium
GCCGCCCTCAAGCTGCCGAACCGGTTCCATGCCTGGCCAAGATCACACCGCTACAAAAGACATTCTGTATCCAATCATGGGACGTGTAAGGAGTTGGGATGGTTTACAGAGGGACCTGTATCCACTGGCGCTCTGCGACAACTCTTGGCTGAGCTGGGCCTTTACGACTCTTGTGACTGTGTGTCATCAGCCATTCCGGATGCGTTACGCGATTCGGCTCCGCGGGATACCCTCCGCTGACCTCGTCGATCGCGGCCTGAACATCGCGACAACGTCAGATCCGACCGGATACCCGGCTCGACCCGCCTACGTAACCCTGCTCGGCATGCTCACCGGAATCAGGTCGCTGGAGCGCCGTGGCCGTCCGCGTGAAAGGCGTTCTGCGCCGCGGCCAGCCCGCTGGAGAGCAAGGTCTCCACCGCGTCCGCGCTGCGGTCGATCAGATACGGCAGTTCCTTGCGCTCCGCCTGGGTGAAGTCCCGCAGCACGAACGCCGCAGGGTCCATCCGCCCCGGGGGACGGCCGATTCCGAAGCGCAGCCGATGGTAGTCGCGTGTGCGGAGCGCGGCAGTCACCGAGCGCAGCCCGTTATGCCCATTATCTCCGCCGCCCAGCTTGAGCCTGATCGTGCCGAACGGCAGGTCCAGCTCGTCGTGGAGGACCACGATCCGGTCGACCGGGACCCGGTAGTAGTCACGCAGTGCCGCCACCGGACCGCCGGACTCGTTCATGAAGGTAAGCGGCTTGCCGAGGGTCACCGGCAGTCCGGCCAGCCGACCCTCGCCGACGGCGGCGCGGAACTTGGATGACCGGAACCGCGCACCGGCCCGCTCGGCGAGCAGGTCCGCGACCAGGTACCCAGCGTTGTGCCGGTGGCCCGCGTACTCCGCGCCGGGGTTGCCGAGCCCGACGATGAGCCAGCGTTCGTCCGCCATGCCGCACCCGCCTCGGCCCGGCGATCGCCGGCCCGGAAGAAACCTCAGCCTGACTGCTCGCCGCCTGCGGCGGGCCTGGCCTCGCCCTCGCCCTCCGGCACCGGCGCAGGCTCTGCGCTGACGGCTTCGGCCTCCGGAACGCCGAGGTCGGCCTCCATCTGCTCGGCAGTCGGCGCCGCGATCACGTGCAGGACCAAGGTCTCGGGCTCGACAGCCAGCGTGGAGCCCTCTGGCAGTACCAGGTCCCCCGCGTGCACGGCCGCGCCGACCTCCATGCCTTCCACGTCGACCTCGATGCCCCGCGGGATGTTGGTCGCTTCGGCCTCGACCGCTATCTGGATCAGCTGCTGGTCGAGCAGCCCGCCGGGGAACACCTCGCCTGTTACCTGGACCGGCACGTCCACGGTGACCTTCTCGCCCTGCCGGACCAAGATCAGGTCCATGTGCTCGACGGACCCCCTGATGGGGTCACGCTGGACGGCCTTGGGCAGGGCCAACTGGCTCCCGCCGGGCAGGCCGTCCAGGCGAATCAGCGCGTTCGACGTCTTCAGCGCCATCATCACGGCGTGGCTGGGGAGCGTGACATGCCGCGTGTCCGTGCCGTGGCCATAGAGCACGGCGGGGACCCGGCCCGCGAGACGAGCGCGGCGGGCAGGGCCCTTGCCGAACTCAGTGCGCGGCTCGGCGGGGATACGGACCTCGGGCACGGTACTAACTCCCTCTTGCAGCAGACCAGGGTGCCGACGCGGCGCGCGGTAACCCAGCTCAGCGCATTAGCTGATCAGCCGGACGCTGGCGCAGGCGGCCAGGCGGGCACATGAAGGCACGCCAGCGATATTCTAGCCCAGGAACGGCAGGCGCGTGCCCGGCGGTTCAAGCCCCGGGCGAGTGACCGCTCGTACCCAGTGCCCGGCCTGACCTACGACTGAGTGCCCTGAGCTGGGCACCGATCGCGCTGCCCGGCATTCTGCCGAGCCTGCTACTGCTCGGACTCGTGCTCCGTCGCGGGCACCGACTCGTGCTCCGTCGCGGGCACCGACTCGTGCTCCATCGCGGGCACCGACTCGTGCTCCATCGCGGGCACCGACTCGTGCTCCATCGCGGGCACCGACTCGTGCTCCATCGCGGGCACCGACTCGT
>DASWGE010000024.1:0-1620 GCA_036393895.1 Streptosporangiaceae bacterium
GTGAGCGTCGCGCTCGCCAGCATCAGGGCCGACCTGCAGGCTGGTGTGTCGGCCCTGCAGTGGGTGGTCGGTGCCTACGCGCTGACCTTCGCCGCGCTGATGCTGACATTCGGGATGGTCAGCGACGAGTTCGGCCGCAAGAAGGTGATGCTGGCCGGGGCGGCCGTGTACTGTGCGGGCGCCATGATGTGCGCGCTGGCAACCAGCCTCACCGTGCTGATCGCCGGGCGCGCTGTGATGGGGCTTGGCGCTGCCGCGAGCGAGCCGGGCACGCTCTCCATGATCCGGCAGCTGTACCGGGATGAGCGGAGCCGGAACCGCGCGCTCGGTGTCTGGGCGGCGGTCTCGGGCTTCTCGCTGGCGCTCGGCCCGGTTCTCGGCGGCACGCTGGTTGGGGCGTGGAGCTGGCGCGGGATCTTCTGGTTCGACGTCACCTTCGGCCTGGCCGCCCTTGCCGTCGCGGCGATGGTGCTGCCCGAGAGCGCTGACCCCAAGGCCGGCCGGGTCGACATCCCGGGTACGGTACTCGGCGCGGCCGCGCTCGCTGCGCTGGTCTTCGCCGTCATCAACGGCGAGACCGCCGGCTTTGCCGCAGCCGGCGTCATCGCGCTGTACTGCGTCAGCGCGGTCGCGGTCGCGGCCTTCGTGATCTGGGAGCGGCGCGCTCCGCATCCGCTGCTCGACCTGCATTTCCTCCGCGTCGCCAGGTTCGCCACACCGAACGTGATCGCGGCGTGCTGCTACTTCGCGACCTTCGCGATCTTCTTCTTCACCGCCTTGTACCTTGGCGAGGTCGCCGGATACAGCGGATACCGGATCGCCGCCGTCTTCCTGCCGATGACGGTCGTGATGATCGCCGCGTCCCTGGTGGCCGGTCGCCTCACGACCGTGGTCGGGATTCGGGTATCGCTCGTGGCCGGATGCCTCCTGTTCGCGGCCGGCCTCTTGGTGACCAACCTGGCACTCGGACCGCACCCCAGCTATCTGGCGCTGGCCGCCGCGCTCGGGCTGGCGGGAGCAGGCCTGGGGGCCAGCGTCGTGCCGGTCACCTCCTCGGTGCTGGCTGCGGTACCGCCGGAGCGATCCGGCATGGCCGCTTCGGCTACCAACACGAGCAGGGAGATCGGAGCGGTCGTCGGCGTCGTGGTGCTCGGCGCGCTCGTCAACGCCGAACTCAAGGCCGGGCTGATCAGCCGGATGACCCGCCTGAACCTGCCGGCCAGCCTGCAAACGCTGGTCATCGGCATCGTGCAAACCGGCGGCGGCTCGGTCGCGCTCGGCGGCCTCTCCGGCGGCGGGTCCGGCGGGTCTGGCGGGTCAGGCGGCGCGGGCGGGCTGAGCGGCCTGGGCGGCGCGGGCGGTCTGATCGGGCAGCTCTTTCAGGCCGGATACGCGGCCTTCGAGTCAGCCTTGCACGTTGCTCTGTACCTGTCGGCCGCGCTCCTGGCTGGTGCGGCGCTGCTGGCCGCGATCACGCTCAGGCGTCGTCCTCAGGTGGCGGAGAGCACCTCGTCCAGGCGCTCATAGCCTTCCCTGACGCCGCTCTCCATCCCGCTCGCGACGAAGGCATCGCGCGCGGCGAACGAGTCAACCAGCGAGGTCGACGTCAGCCTCGTCCGG
>DASWGE010000025.1:0-4600 GCA_036393895.1 Streptosporangiaceae bacterium
CGTTCGAGCACATCTACCGGCACCACCGCCGTTACCGGATCACAGAAGGCGCCGAGGAGATCCAGATGCGCCGCGTCGCCGGGTACATGTTCGGCTACATGCACCAGCGCGCCCCGAAGGGCGTAAGCGAGAGCTGATGGCGGAGGTACCGGTCGACAAGGAGGAGCTGGCCAGGACGCTGAAGCCGTGGCTCGGGCCGGCCAGCATCGAGGGGCTGGCGCCTATGTCCGGTGGCGCCTCCCGGGAGATCTGGACCTTCGATGCGGTCGGGCCGGACGGCTCGAGGACAGAGCTGGTGCTCAGGCGGGATCCGCCTGGCCGGCCGGGCGATCCCGGCGCGATCGACAGGGAGGCGCGGGCCATCAGCCTCGCGGCCGCTGAGGGGCTCTGCGTGCCCGAGCTGATTATGGTCTCTGAAGGAGCTGGCCTGGGCACGGCCGGGATGGTCATGCGCCGCGTCCCGGGCGAGACCATCGCCCGCAGGATCCTCCGAGACGAGCAGTACCGCCTGGCGCGCGGCGTGCTGGTCGGCCAGCTCGCGGAGTTCGCTGCCGGCCTGCACTCGCTTGAGGGGCCAGCCGACTTCCCCGGCACCGACCCGGTCGCCGACCTGCGGGCCACGCTGGAGACATTCGAGGAATACAGCCCAGTGTTCGACCTGGCCTTGCAGGAACTGGCGGCGGGCCAGCCGCCGCAGCGCGGCCCCGTGCTGGTCCACGGCGACCTGCGGCTCGGCAATGTCGTGGTGGGGCCCGAAGGCCTGCGCGCAGTGCTGGACTGGGAGCTCGCGCATGCCGGCAATCCGGCCGAGGATCTCGGCTGGCTCTGCGTGAAAGCGTGGCGGTTCGGGGCCGCGGCACCGGTCGCCGGCGTCGGCACCCGCGAGGACCTGCTCGCTGCCTACCGGGCCGCTGGCGGCGCCGAGATCAGCGCCGACGAGTTGCGCTGGTGGGAAGTGCTCGGCACGCTCCGCTGGGGCGTCATCTGCATGACCCAGGCGCACGCCCACCTGTCGGGCGCGCACCGCTCGGTCGAGCTCGCCGCGATCGGGCGCCGCGTCTGCGAGCAAGAGTGGGACCTGCTGCTGCTGCTCGCGCCCGAAGCAGCCGCCCTGGCCGCCGCACGGCGCCCCCGACCCAGCGGCTCCCCGCAGCCCGCGCCGGCGCCGCACGGGCGGCCGACGGCGAGCGAACTGCTCGACGCTGTGCGGGGCTTCCTGACCGATCAGGTCATGCCAGCGACCGGCGGTCAGGTCTCTTTCCATGCCAGGGTCGCCGCCAACGTGCTCGGCATCGTCGCCAGGGAACTCGAGCTCGGCCCGATGCCGCCGGCAACCGGCCTCGCCGACAGCGTCGCCGCCAGGCTCGCCGTGGCCAATCCGCGTTATTTTGGGGCCTAACCATACGCACCGGGTGACCCTCGTGGCAGGAGGCGCTAGCCAGGACAGAGCCGGCCAAAGGCGACGATCGGCGGCTGCTCCGTGCTGGCTACCGAGGATCTGAGCGGCCCATTTAGCAGAGGGAGTCTCCAGTGATCATTGACTGCGCTCATTACCAGAATGGCAGGCGGCAGGAGGAGGGCCCCGTATCGCTGGAGGACGCGGCGGTGCAAAGCCGTCAAGGCGGCTTCGTGTGGCTCGGAATGTTCGAGCCGGAGCCTGATGAGCTTGCTCAGGTCCAGGCCGCGTTCGGGCTTCACGAGCTTGCCGTCGAGGATGCGCAAACCTTTCATTTGCGGCCCAAGGTGGAGCTCTACGGCGGTGACGTGCGGCTAGTCATCTTGCGGACAGCCCGGTACGACGACGACGCGGAGGAGGTCGAGTTCGGCAGGATCAGCGTGTTCCTGGCGCCGACTTTCGTGATCACCGTGCGGCAGGGCGTGGCGAGCGAGCTACGGGAGGCCAGGCAGCGGCTTGAGCAGCGGCCCGAGCTGCTGGCCCTCGGCAGCATATCGGCGCTCTGGGCGATCCTGGATCAGGTGGTCGACGGGTTCGCGCCGGTGGTGGCCGGGCTGGAGCACGACATCGACCAGATTGAGGCCACCGTCTTCTCCGGCAGCGTCGCGCCGACCGAGCGGATCTATTCGCTCCGCCGGGAGGCCACCGACTTCTATCGTGCCGTTCACCCGCTGATCGGGGTGGTCGTCACCAGCGAACGCGCGGCGCCGCCCGAGCTGCAGCCGTACCTGCGCGACGTCAGGGACCACGTGCTCCAGGTAGACGAGGAGGTGATCGCGCAGCGCGACCTGCTCGGCACCGTACTCGAGGCGAACATAGCCGTTATCTCCGTCGAGCAGACCAAAGTCAGCGTCAACCAGAACGCCACCATCGAACAGCTGACGATTCTGGCCACGGTCTTCCTGCCGCTGACCTTCGTGACCGGCTTCTTCGGCCAGAACTTCCGCTGGCTGGTCGACCACATCTCGAGTCCCACCTCCTTCTGGGTCTACGGCATCGGCGGCTTGGCCGTCCCGCTTCTGCTGCTGTACTTCTGGCTCAGGCACCGCAGGCTGCCGGCCGCGGCGCCGGCCGGCGTTACCCAGCAAAGATGATCACGCGGTTGTGGTGCATCTATGCGCACAAACCGCGTGATCATCAAGCGGCCAGCATTCCAGCTTAGGAGCCCATAGTGAGAGCGGTTGTCTTCACCAGTCCGAGCGAACCCGTAATGGTCCGCGAGGTGGAGCTCGACCCGCCCGGGCCTGGCGAGGTCAGCGTGGCGATCGCGGCGGCCGGGGTCTGCCACAGCGATCTGCATGTACGCCGCGGCGACTGGCGGGTGCCTGCCCCGCTGGTCATGGGGCACGAGGGCGCCGGGATCGTCAAGGAGGTCGGGCCTGGCGTCAGCGGCCTCACCGAGGGCGACCACGTGGTGCTGTCCTGGATTGCCCCGTGCGGCAAATGCCGCTTCTGCCTGGCCGAGCATCCGGCTCGGTGCAAGATCGCGGCCACCGTCGTGGGACCCGGCGGGGTCCTGATGGACGGGACCTCCCGGCTCCGGCTGGACGGCCAGCGGATCCGGCACTATCTCGGCGTCTCCTCATTCGCCGAGCAGGCAGTCGTGCCGGCCTCTGGAGCCATCCGGATCCGCGACGACGCGCCGCTCGACGTGGTGGCCCTGGTCGGCTGCGCCGTCGCCACCGGAGTTGGCGCGGTGACAAACACGGCTGCCGTGGAGCAAGGCGCCACCGTTGCGGTGATCGGCTGCGGCGGCGTCGGCCTGTCCGTTGTCCAGGGAGCGCGGCTGGCCGGGGCCAGCCGGATTGTCGCCGTGGACCTGTGGCCGGAGAAGACGGCGCTCGCGCGCAGGCTCGGGGCGACCGACCAGGTCGATGCCTCAGCCGCCGACGCTGTCGCCGCGGTGCAGGACCTGCTGCCCGACGGGGTTGATTACGCCTTCGACGCGATCGGGCTGACGAGCACGACCAGCCAGGCCATCGCGATGCTCGGCCTGGGCGGCGCGGCGGTGCTGGTCGGGCTGCCGCCAGACGGTGCGACGGTCTCGTTCGAGCCGCTTGTCCTGGCCGAGTCCGACCAGCGGATCCTTGGCTCCAACTACGGCAGCGTGCGGCCAAGCGTCGACATCCCCGCTCTCGTCGACCTCTTCATGAACGGCGACCTGCTGCTCAACGAGCTGATCTCGTTGCGGGCGCCGCTTGCGTCGGCCTCTGCCGCGCTCGATGAGCTCGAAGCAGGCCGCGCGCTTCGGACCCTGCTGATCCCCTGACAGGCCGGCAGTTGGCTGAGTCTGCGCGGACTCTCACCGGCCGATCAGACTGGCCGCCCGTTCGGCGATGGCAGGCACGGTGGCGTGGGTGTTGGCACGAGGGACGGTAGGCATCACCGAAGAGATCCTGGTAGCCCCAGCCGGCGGCGCCCGACGCCGCCCATTCGTCATAGTCACTGCGGTGGCCACGGATGAAGGACATTCCATTTATGCTGCTGAACCCGCCCAGAACTTTGCCCCGTGGGTACCGGCGCGCGAAACCACCGGCTGCTGGCTGCTGGCTGCTGGCTGCTGGCTGCTGGACGGTCGCATACCCCCAGTCGACCTCGCTGCCGATCAGCGAGGGCCAGGCCGGCGCGACCGCCATGTTCGCGGGCCCGTCGGCCGCCCCGGCTTCCAGCAGCAGCACCCGATTCTGTAGATCTTCCGACAGCCGCGCGGCGATCACGCATCCGGCACTGCCCCCACCCACCACCACGTAGTCGAACTGGTCCATCTCCGATTACCCATGATCGCTGGCGACTGTTGTCTCCGTCGAGCCGACAGGTAGGCCCCGACTATGGCCAACTGCCCGGGAGCCAGCCGAAATGACCTCAGGCGGTTTGGGTAATCAGTGCCGATCGTGGGGTTAATCCACTGCCAGGACTTTAGGGATGCGGGCCGATCGCCAGCACCGTAATCACCGTGCGGCCCGGTTCGTCAGGGCTGTACTGCCAGAAGATCCGCCACGCGGACGGCGTGTGGTTCTCGACGTAGGAGTCCCACACCTTCACCTCGCGATCAACTGGGAAGCTCTCGTAGAGGTGGGATGCCAAGCCAGGATGCCGCGGATTCTGCTGAAGTCGGCCTAGCGCACGCCTGATCTTCCTGAGCTT
>DASWGE010000026.1:0-5909 GCA_036393895.1 Streptosporangiaceae bacterium
CATGGCCAGCGGTGTCGGCCCGGCCGGATCGATCCCGCGAACCTCGCGGAGCGCGAACCGGTCGCATGCGGTCGGATCGGCGATGCTGGCCTGGTGCACCTCACCGGTGCCGGGCGACTGCGCCCAGTCAGGCAGGCCAGCATCGGCCGGGTCCGTGTACGCCACGCCGAAAGCGCTGGCCAGTTCCCTGGCCATGCCCCTGACGGACATGGCATGGCCCTTGTCGGGGGTGACGTTCACGTCCAGCACGACGTCGCGCAGCCCGGCGTACGCCGTGAAGTCGGCGCCAAGGGGCGCGTCCGGCGGCAGCACCATGATGCCGGTGTGGTCGTCGCCTAGGCCGAGCTCGGACGGCGAGCAGATCATGCCCTCCGACAACCGGTCGTAGGACTCTTGGACACCAATCTCGCGGCCGCCGGCCAGCACGGCGCCGGGCAGCGCCAGCGGCACGAGGTCGCCCACCGCGAAGTTGACGGCGCCGCAGATCACGCTCCGCTCGCCGTCCCCCGCCGTGCCGGCCCCCGAGGCCGCCGTCGTGACCCGGCAGTACCTGATCGGCTTCTTATACCCGGTCAGCTCCTCGATCTCCAGGACCCTGGCCACGACGACCGAGCTGATGTCGTGCCCGACCTGCTCGGTCCCCTCGATCTCCAGGCCGATCGCGGTGAGCCGCCGCGCGACCTCGCCGACATCGACAGGCTCGGGCAGCGCCGCGTACTCAAGCAGCCAGGAAAGCGGGACTAGCATGGCGCCTCCGCTCCGAACGCGCAGGAGAACCTGACGTCACCCTCGATCGCGTCCCTGATGTCACTCAGGCCGTTCCTGATCAGAAGCGAGCGCTCGATGCCGAGCCCGAACGCGAACCCGCTGTAGCGTTCCGGGTCGATGCCGCAGGCTACGAGGACGCGCGGGTTGACCATGCCGCAGCCTGCGATCTCGATCCAGCCCTGGGACTTGCAAACGCGGCACGGCGGGGCGCCGGGCTTGACCGAGGCGCCGCGGCAGACGTGGCATTCCATCGACACATCGGCCGATGGTTCGGTGAACGGGAAGTAGTCGGGCCGCAACCTGGTCCGCAGCCCTTCGCCGAACATCGCCTCGACGAACGCGGTGATGGCACCGCGCAGGTCGGCCATCGTCAGGCCCTCGTCCACGGCCAGTCCCTCGATCTGGTGGAACACGGGGCTGTGGGTGGCATCGAGCGGGTCACTGCGGAAGCACTTGCCCGGGCTGACGACGTACAGCGGCAGCGGCCTGGTCAGCATGGCCCTGATCTGCACTGGCGAGGTATGCGTGCGCAGCACCACGCCAGAGCGCGGGGCACGGTTCTGGTCAGCACTGGCTGGATCGCCGATGAAAAACGTGTCCTGCATCTCCCTGGCGGGATGATCAGGCGGGAAGTTCAGGGCGTCGAAGTTGTACCACTCGGCCTCGACCTCGGGTCCCTCGGCGATCTCGTAGCCCATCCCGATGAAGACGTCCGCCAGCCGGTCGGACAGCGTCGCGACGGGGTGGCGCGCACCGGCCGGGGACCTGTCCCACGGCAGGGTCACGTCGGCCTTCTCTTCCTCGAGTACCCGCCGGTCCTGGTCGGCTTCGAGGTCGGCATGACGCCCGGCGAGCGCGTCATCAAGCCGCTTCTTCGCGACGCCGACCCGGCGGCCAGCCTCGGCCCTCGCCGCCGGCGGCAGCGCGCCGATCTCGGCGCTCGCCAGCGTCAGCGGCGCCTGCCGGCCCCGGTGCGCAACCTCGGCTTCTTTCAGGTCATCGAAGGTGGATGCTGCCGCGATAGCGGCAAGCCCCTTCTCCGTCATGCGCTCGACCTCGGCCGGCGCCAGCGCGGCCACGCGGACCGGGTCATAGGTGTTGTTCGGTGCGGACATCGTCCTGTTCTCCTAGATGTCGCAGAAGTCGGTCAGCGGCGAGATTCACGATCTTTGCGCGACGGCCCGCACCCGCTGCTGCCGCACCGGGCCAGTCCCGCACCCCGAAATGGCGACCTGGCTAACCGCGGAACAAGCCGCCGCTCGGATTTCCCGTACGCCCGCCGGTCAGTGCCTATCTGGTCAGGGCCGATCTGGTCAGCCGTGCTCTGGCACGCCAGCGGGCATCATAAATCGGAACTCCGCGCCGCCGCCTGGCGCCTGCGCGACAATGATGGAGCCGCCGTGGGCCTCGACCAGGCCCTTGACGATGAACAGGCCGAGGCCGGCCCCGCCCCGGCGCTTCGCGCGCCAGAACTGACGGAACACCCTCGGCGCGAACTCAGGCGCGATCCCCGGACCCTGGTCGCGGACGGAAACCGCGACTCCGGGCCCGCCATGGACCGCTGCCGACTCGATCACGGTAGTAACCGTACCAGCCCCGTGCCTGATCGCATTCTCGATAAGGTTCGCGAGGATCTGGTCGATCTTGTCGGCATCCAGCCAGACCTCGGGCAGGCCGTCTGCTGCCTCGATCCTGAACCGCGACTCGGGATCCCCGGCCGCGACCCGCCCAGCCACGATCGCCGCGGCCCTGGCGCGCAGGTCGACCAGCTCCCTGTGCAGCTCGATCCGGCCGGCTTCGATCCTCGAGACGTCGAGAAGCTCGGTGATCAGGCGCGTCACGCGGTCGGCGTCGGCGTTGACCGTCTCAAGCATGACCCGCTTCTGGTCATCGGTGAACCGCGCCCATTTCGAGAGCAGGGTCGCGGTGAATCCCTTCACGCTGGTCAGCGGGGACCGCAGTTCGTGTGCCACGGTGGAGACCAGGTCGGCCCTGATCCGCTCGAGCCTCGCCCGCTGCTGGGCGCTGCGCAGAGTGATCGTGAGCCTGCGGACGGCTCCTCGCTCGCACGGCCAGTCCGCCCGGGACGCGCGGTGCCGCGGACCGCGCTGGTAGCCGATCGTCACCAGCAGTTCCGTGCTGTCGGGCAGGTACAGCGAACGCTCGGGGTGCCTCGTGCGGATCGCCAGTCCGTCGTAGGGCCGGGACTGCCGCCACCAGCAGCGGCCCTCGGCGTCCGCGAGCGGCAGCGCGGCAACCAGGTCCCGGCCAAGCGCTTGGTCGGCTCCGATCCCGGTAAGCCGCTCCGCGGCCCGGTTGAAGATGACGACCCTGCCGCACTCATCGGCGACCACCAGGCCGTCAGGAAGCTCGTCGGCGCTCAGCAGGTCGCCAGGCCCGAGCACCTGGGCGGGTAGCGGCAGGTCGCCAGGCCATTGCGGACCGCCAGAACGTTGCGGGCGACCGCCTGCGTTCGTAGCCACCGCACTCATTCGCCGGTCCACATCGGACTGATGCCCCCAGCCACGCTGCTACCCCGGCATGCCTGATAAGGCCGTCCGGGGGTCCGGGGGGTAACCCGCGGTCGGCAGATGCCGCGTCACTCTCGCATGCGGTGACCCATCCCGATGCCTGCCATGACGCAACGTGAGCAGAAGCCTAGCGTGTCAACGGGGCTGAGCGGCACCCCCATGTTGGGCACGCGCCGAGGCGTACAGGCAGACAGCCGCGGCGGCGGCCAGGTTCAGGCTCTCGGCCTGGCCGTAGATGGGAACAGCGACAGCCTCGTCGGCGAGCGCCACGAGTTCGGCGGGAAGCCCCCACGCCTCGTTGCCGAACAGCCACGCGGTCGGCGCCGCCAGCCGGTCCTCGCGGTCCAGTTCGTCAAGCCCCAGCACGGCTCCGCCGTCCGCCGCCAGCACCGCAAGACCGGCTCCGCGCAGCGCCGTCACGGCCTCGCCGACCGAGACGCCGAGCACGAGCGGCAGGTGGAACAGCGATCCTGCCGACGATCGCACGCATTTGGCGTTGTACGGGTCTACCGATGCATCAGCGAAGATCACCCCCTGGGCGCCCGCCGCATCCGCGGTGCGCAGGACGGTGCCGGCGTTGCCCGGATCCCTGACGTTGGCGAGCACGGCCACGAGCCGGGGCGAGGCCGCGACCAGCTCGGCGAGCGGAACGTGGATGAACCGGCAGACGGCGAGCAGGCCTTGCGGGGTCACCGTCTGAGCGAGCTCGGCCATCACCTCGCCGCTAACTGTATGCACCGGCGCTCCCGTCCGCGCCACAGCCTCAACCAGCCCGGCATGCCGCGATCTGGCCGCCCCGGTCACGAAGAGCTCGGTGATTGCCGGACCGTCCGCGGTGTCCTGACCGAGTGCCTCCTGCACCGCCTGTGGACCCTCCGCCAGGAAGAGCCTGGACCGCTCGCGAAGCGCGCGCTTGGCGAGGGATCGCGCTGCCCTGACCCGAGGGGAACGGATGTGAGTAACCATGCCGTCCACGGGATGGCTGTGCCTCGGCCGGTAGCGGTCAGGCCGCTGCCGCGTTCACGTCGGCGGGAAGAGCCTGCCTGGCTACAACCACGAGCGCTGAGAAGGCCGCGGGATCGGCAACAGCAAGCTCGGCGAGCATCTTGCGGTCCACCTCCACGCCCGCAGTCTTCAATCCCTGGATGAACCTGTTGTAGGTGATGCCGTCGGCGCGCGCAGCAGCGTTGATGCGCTGGATCCAGAGCCGGCGGAACGCGCCCTTGCGATCCTTGCGGTCGCGGTAGGCATACGTCATGGAATGGAGCGTCTGCTCCTTGGCCTTGCGGTACAGCCTGGAGCGCTGGCCGCGGTACCCGCTCGCCCGCTCCAGCACAACCCTGCGCTTCTTGTGGGCATTGACCGCCCGCTTTACGCGTGCCATCTGTTCGACTCCCTCACGTCGGACCGGGTCACTTGCCCAGCAGCTTCTTCATGTTCTTGGCGTCCGCGGGTGAAAGCACCACATAGGGCGCCAGGCGACGGGTCTTGGTGCTTGGCTTGTGCTCCAGGTAGTGGGCACGATTGGCGCGGCGGCGCATGATTTTTCCGGTTGCCGTGAGGCGGAACCGCTTCTTGGCGCCGCTGTGTGTCTTCATCTTCGGCATGTGGCCGCTTCCCTCGTTCCTGGCGTGCTTGTGGCACGCGTCCTATCTCGGCCTGCCGACAATGGGGGTCAGGCGGGCAAGTCTTCGTTCTCTAGGTGGCTAGGCTCGTCAGCCTCCGGCCTCTGCGCCGGCCGCGCCCTGCGACCTCGCTCGGTGCGTCGGAACCGGGCTTGCCTCGCCGGGCTTGCTGGCAGGCGGGCGCGGCGCACTAGGCCTGGGAGCAGCCGGCCTGACCCCGCCGCCCGACGGACCCGGCTTGGGTGCGGCGGGCCGCGGGCCGCCGCCCGACGGACCCGGCTTGGGTGCCGCGGGCCGCGGGCCGCCTCCGGGCGGACCGGGCCTTGGCGCCGCCGTCCCGGGCGCGCCGGACGCCGCCGGCCTGGCCGATCCGGGCGTGGCAGGCCTGGGCGGACCCGGCCTGGGCGTCGTACGGCGCGATGCGGCCGTCTGGCCCGATGCGTCCGTCTCGCCCGATGCGTCCGTCTGGCCCGATGCGTCCGTCTGGCCCGATGCGGCTGTCTGCTGGCCCGTCGCCGACCCTGCGCCTGGCCTCGGACCGCCAGATGCCGCGCTAGGCCGCGGCTCCGGCCCCTGGCCCCCCGAGTCCTGGCTTCCGGAGGGCGGTCCAGCCGCTGCCTGGCGGCTGGCCGGCCTGGGCGCGGCTGCTCGCGCCGCCGTCGAGGCCGCCTGATCCTCCTGGCCGGCCCCCGGTGCTGCCGGTGCCGCTGCCCTGGCGCTGGCCCGATCATGGGTCCGAACCGCCTTGACGTCGGACTTCTTGCGGTGCGGCCCGATGACCATGATCATGTTCCGGCCGTCCTGCTTAGGCTGCGATTCGACGAAGCCAAGTTCCTCGACATCCCCGGCTAGCCGCTGGAGCAGCTTGTATCCAAGCTCCGGCCTGGACTGCTCGCGACCGCGGAACATGATCGTCACCTTGACCTTGTCTCCCTGCCGCAGGAACCGCTCGACGTGCCCCTTCTTGGTGCCGTAGTCGTGCGGA
>DASWGE010000027.1:0-3724 GCA_036393895.1 Streptosporangiaceae bacterium
CCCAGCCAGCCACCCCACAACAACGGGCAACCAGGACTCCTCCACCCACAGCGCCGAAGTGTCAGACCACCCCGCAACAATCACAACAAGGTCACCGCCACAGTTCTGTCGGTACGACACCGACAGTTCTGTCGGTAACCCGTGGTGGGGCCGGTGGGATTCGAACCCACACTGGCAGGATCCTAAGTCCTGTGCCTCTGCCGTTGGGCTACGGCCCCTGGGCAATCAGTCTGGTCGACCAACTGGCCTAGCGAGCATAGTCAGCTGGCTAGGCCCAGGTCCTTGCGCAACCGGGCGACGTGGCCGGTGGCCTTGACCCCGTAATACGCTCGCTCGATCGCGCCGTCAGCTCCGACCACGAACGTTGACCTGATCACGCCGACGGACTTCTTGCCGTACAGCATTTTCTCGCCGTACGCGCCGTAGGCCTCGTGGACCGCCTTGTCAGGGTCGGACAGCAGCGGGAACGTCAGTCCCTCGCGCTCGCGGAACTTGGCGAGCTTCGCCGGGCCGTCCGGCGATATGCCGAGCACGGCGAGGCCCGAGTCGGCCAGCACCTGCCTGCTGTCGCGGAAGTCGCACGCCTCCTTGGTGCAGCCGGGCGTCATGGCAGCCGGGTAGAAATAGATGATCACCCGTTGTCCCCGCAGGTCCGAGAGGCTGACCTCGCGGCCGTCCGCATCAAGCAGGGTGAAATCCGGCGCCTGATCGCCCGGTGCCAGCCGTACGTCGCTCACGTATGCATCCCTCCGATCGTTTCCCAACCGTACCGGGACGGCTGGCAATTCTGCGCTGTCGTAGGCCTGAACCAGCCGCTGCGGCGACGCTCGTCACGAGGACAGGGCGGCGATTGCCGGGGCCAAGCCGCGGAACGCGCGGCCGCGGTGGCTGATGGCGTCCTTTTCCGCGGCGCTCATTTCAGCGGTCGTGCGGTCCTCGCCGTCAGGCACGAAGATCGGGTCGTACCCGAATCCGCCGGCTCCCCGGGGCTCGCGGATCAGGCGGCCGACGAGGGTGCCCTCGCTGAGGGTCTCCTTTCCCGATGGCAGCACCAGAGCGGCGACACAGCTGAAGTGCGCGCCGCGGCGCTCGTCAGGGACCTCGCTGAGCTGGGCGAGCAGCAGCATGAGGTTCTCGGCATCGGCGCCATGACGGCCTGACCAGCGGGCCGACAGGACGCCAGGCATCCCGTTCAGCGCGTCGCAACACAAGCCGGAGTCGTCGGCGACCGAAGGAAGGCCGGTGAACGCGGCAACGGCCCTGGCCTTCAGCAGCGCGTTATCCGCAAACGTCGCCCCGGTCTCCGCGACATCCGGCGCCCCCGGAAAATGGCTGAGGCCGGCCAGATCGACGTCGACGTGGTCTGCGGCGAGGATCCTGGTCAGCTCGATGAGCTTGTGCGGGTTCGCGGTGGCCAGGACCAGGCGTGGCCAAACGGCCTGGTCAGTCGACATCCGGAAAGGTCCGGTATCAGGACGCCGACAGCGCGTCGCGCTGCCGCCTGGTCAGCTCCGCGCAGCCGGTGACAGCCAGGTCGAGCAGCTGGTCGAGCAGCTTGCGATCGAAGGGCTCGCGCTCAGCGGTGCCCTGTACCTCGACGAACTGGCCGTCGCCGGTGCACACCACGTTCATGTCCGTATCGGCGGCGACGTCTTCGCTGTAGCACAGGTCCAGCCGCGGCTCGCCGTCGAGGATGCCGACGCTGACAGCGGCCACGGAAGCAGCCAGCGGGTTGCCCTTGCATCGGTTCCTGCTCTTCAGCCAGCTGACCGCATCCGCGAGGGCGATATATCCGCCGGTGATCGCCGCTGTCCTGGTTCCTCCGTCGGCCTGCAGCACATCGCAGTCGATCATGATCGAGTTCTCGCCAAGCGCCTTCAGGTCGATGCAGGCGCGCAGCGACCTGCCGATGAGCCGCGAAATCTCGTGCGTCCGGCCGCCGATGCGGCCCCTGACCGACTCCCGGTCATTGCGAGTGTTGGTGGCCCTGGGCAGCATCGCGTATTCGGCCGTGATCCAGCCCAGGCCGCTCCCCCGGCGCCAGCGCGGCACCTCCTCGAGCGCGCTTGCCGCGCAGAGCACCCGGGTGGAGCCGAACTCGATCAGCGCCGAGCCTTCTGCATGATCCAGCCAGTTCCTGGTGATAGTGACCTCGCGGAGCTGATCCGGTCTACGGCCGTCGGGTCGGGAAGACATGCTGGCAAGCGTAGCGGCAGTGCCGGAGCGGGTATCAGTACGCGGCCCGGTCTGGCGTCTGCGCCTGGATCCACTCGCAGACCGACCGGACGCCGTCGGGCAGCACGGTCCTGGCCTTCCAGCCGAGGTCAGCCAGGGCCCGGTCAACCGCGAGCGCGCTGCGCTGCAGCTCACCGGGCCTGGCCGGCGCCAGCGTGTACTCGGCCGTCCGGCCGGTAACCTCCCCGATCACCGCAACCAGGTCGAGCACGCTGACCTCAGCGCCGGTGCCGATGTTCCAGGTCCCCGGCCGGCGCTGATCGGCGGTAGCGAGGAACGCGGCGACAGCATCGCCGACGTAGACGTAGTCGCGGGTCTGGGTGCCATCGCCGAAGATGGTGGGACGACCGCCGGACAAGAACTGCGAGCAGAAGATTGGCACGACGCCAGCCTCGCCGGTCGGATCCTGCCGCGGCCCGTAGACATTCGCGAGCCGCAGGACAGAGTGCGCCGTTCCGTGCAGCCGGTTGTAGAGGCCGACATACTGCTCGGCGCAGTGCTTGCCGATCCCGTACGGTGACTCGGGCAGGGGCAGGACGTCTTCCATCGAGGGGATCGGCGCATCCCGCCCGTAAAGCGCTCCGCCACTCGAGCAGAACAGGACCCGCGCCTGCGCGGCGCGCGCGGCCTCGAGGACATTGATCGTGCCGAGCACGTTCGTCTGGGCGTCTACGGCAGGACGCGCGACGGAGGCCCGCACGTCGATCTGCGCGGCCAGGTGACAGATCAGATCGGGCCTGTCGGACTCGACGACCTGGCTGAGCTGTCTCGCGTCGGTGACACTGAGTTTGTGCAGCGCCACCCGGTCACCGAGCCTGGCAGCGCGGCCAGTCGAGAGGTCATCGACGGCCGTGACGTCGTCGCCTCTGGCGAGGAACGCGTCGGCAAGGTGCGATCCGATGAACCCGGCGCCGCCGGTGACCATTACGCGCATGTCAACGCAGTCTATGCGGGCGCGGGCCAGGACCGGCGCTCGGAGACCGGCGCCGTGCTGCCGAGGGTCGGCTCAGAGCACCGATCCAGGCACAGCCAGTGACATTGGCCCAGGGAAGCTCGAGGCCGCCTCGGCCTGCACTACGTCCAGCCTGTTCCACGGCACAAGATGAGTCAGGACTAGCCTGCCCACACCGGCTCGGGTCGCGTGCTCGCCAGCCTGCCGCGCCGTCAGGTGCGAGTCGGCGGGAAGCCCAGGACCGTCAACGAACGATGCCTCGCAGAGCAGAACATCAGCATCGGCAGCCAGGCTCACCAGCTGGTCGGTCGGCCCGGTGTCCGCCGAGTACGCGATCGCCCTGCCGCCGTGGGTTAGCCGGAAGCCGAACGTTTCCACCGGGTGGTTCATGTGCCGCGCCGTCACGGCGAACGGCCCGATCTCGGTCATTCCTGGCGCCATGGTCACGAAGTCGAAGGCATCTGAGATCGGGTGACCTGAGTCGCCGCCGGCCGCTCGATTGAGCCTGTCCGCCGTGCCTGCGGGCCCGTAGACCGG
>DASWGE010000028.1:0-2490 GCA_036393895.1 Streptosporangiaceae bacterium
CGGCCAAGCTGGCAAGGATTACCGGACGGGTCGTGCATCAGCGAGATGCCAGGCCGGAACTGACCGAGGCATCGATCGTCGTCTCCGGCGGCCGCGGCGTGGGCTCGGCGGACAACATGGCGCTGATCGAGAAGCTCGCCGACTCGCTCGGCGCAGCGGTCGGGGCGTCGCGCGCGGTCACGGACGCAGGCTGGTACCCGCATCAGTTCCAGGTCGGCCAGACTGGCAAGACGGTGTCGCCGCAGCTCTACGTCGCCGTCGGCATCTCGGGGGCGATCCAGCACCGGGCCGGGATGCAGACCTCGAAGACGATCATGGTGGTGAACAAGGATCCTGAGGCGCCGATCTTCGAGCTCGCCGACTTCGGTGTGGTAGGGGACCTGTTCAAGGTTGTGCCGCAGCTGGTCGAGGAAATCGAAAAGCGAGCCGGCTGAGTACGTGTCGCTGATGGCGCCTGACCGGGCGTTCTGACGTGAGGTTCCCGTTAGGCTTGAAGCACCATGGTGAACCTCGAATCCGTCAGCGGCGGCCGCGGGCCCGCTGACCACGCCGCATCCGGCTCGCTGGTGTATCTCGATCACGCAGCGACCACGCCGGTGCTGCCCGAGGCGCTCGCCGCGTTGATGGAGGAACTGGCTCTTACCGGGAATCCGTCGTCGCTGCACAACGCCGGCCGGCGGGCCAGGCGGGTGGTCGAGGAGTCCCGCGAGCAGATCGCGCAGGCGTTCGGCGCGCGCCCGAGCGAAGTTGTTTTCACCAGCGGCGGCACGGAGGCCGACAACCTGGCGGTCAAGGGCCTGTATTGGGCGCGCCAGGGCGGCCCGCGGCCGAGGCGCCGGATCCTGGCCACCGCGATCGAGCACCATGCGGTGCTCGACAGCGTGCAATGGCTCGCCGAGCATCAGGGCGCCCAGGTTGACTGGCTGCCGGTGGATAGCGCTGGCCTTCTTACCCCGGAGGGCCTGCGAGCCGCGATCGAGCGCGATCCTGACAGCGTTGCGCTGGTCAGCGTGATGTGGGCGAACAATGAGGTCGGCACCATCCAGCCGATCAGCGACCTTGCGGAGGTAGCGGCCGAGTTCGGGCTTCCTTTCCACAGCGACGCCGTGCAGGCCGCAGGGCAGCTCCCGGTGAGCCTGGCGGCGAGCCGTGCGGCCGCGCTGACCATTACCGGGCACAAGATCGGCGGGCCGGTCGGGGCTGGCGCATTGTTGCTGGCCAGGGGCGATGACCCCGTACCAGTGCTGCACGGGGGCGGCCAGGAGCGTGATATCCGGTCCGGCACGCTCGACGCGGCAGCCATCAGGGCCTTCGCGGTCGCCGTGGAGCATGCCACGGCACACAAGCAGGAGCTTGCGGAGCGGCTTGGGAGGTTGCGGGACAGCCTGATCGAGCGGGTTCTCGCTGCAGTTCCTGACGCGATACTTAATGGGCCGCCTCCTGGCTTGCTCCGGCTTCCCGGCAACACGCATTTCTCTTTCCCCGGCTGCGAGGGCGATGCCCTGCTGATGCTGCTTGACGCCAGGGGGGTCGCCTGCTCGACCGGGTCGGCCTGCACCGCCGGAGTCGCCGAGCCAAGCCACGTCCTGCTGGCGATGGGTGCTGATCATGCGAGGGCACGCGGCTCGCTGCGGTTCACGCTCGGCTGGACCAGCACGGAGGCGGACGTCGACGCGCTCGGAGCGGCGCTCGGCGAGGTCGTCGAGCGCGCACGGCGGGCTGGCAGGCAAGCGGGGCTCTACACGGCCCGCTCGGCCGGATCGGAGGTCGCTGCGCAGCCGGACGGGCCGCCTGGCCTGCAGGCGGCAACGCACGTGGCCGGGCAGGCGGCGGCGCCGTGAGCAGCATGCGCGTGCTGGCGGCCATGTCGGGTGGTGTCGATTCGGCGGTCGCCGCGGCCAGGGCCGCTTCCGCTGGCCACGAGGTGACCGGAATCCACCTGGCCCTGTCGGCCAACCCGCGGTCGTACCGCTCCGGCGCTCGCGGCTGCTGCACGCTCGAGGATGCCAGGGACGCCAGGCGCGCCGCTGACGTGATAGGCATCCCCTTCTACGTATGGGACCTGGCCGAGCGCTTCGCCGCCGATGTCGTCGACGACTTCGTCGCGGAGTACGCGCGCGGCAACACGCCCAATCCGTGCCTGCGGTGCAACGAGAAGATCAAGTTCGCTGCCGTCCTCGACCGGGCCGTGGCGCTTGGTTTCGACGCCGTCTGCACCGGCCATCATGCCAGGCTCGAGCCCGCCGGGCCGGGGCGTCCGCCGCGGCTGATGCGCAGCGTCGACATGGCCAAGGACCAGTCCTACGTGCTGGCCGTGCTGACCGGCGATCAGCTGAGCCGGGCCATGTTCCCGCTCGGTGACAGCACCAAGGACCAGGTGCGTGCCGAGGCGGCCAGCCGCGGGCTGGCTGTGGCCGACAAGCCCGACAGCCACGACGTCTGCTTCATCGCCGATGGTGACACCCGTGGCTTCCTGCGGAGCAGGCTGGG
>DASWGE010000029.1:0-4770 GCA_036393895.1 Streptosporangiaceae bacterium
GGCCAGGCCGTGCTCGGGCTCCTTGCCGTCGTGCTTGCCGGCGTAGGCCTCGATGAGGTGATCGGCGCGGAACCGCTTGTGGCAAGACTGGCACTCGGTCAGCGGATCGACGAACTCGGTGATGTGCCCGCTGGCCTGCCAGACCTCGGGTGCGAGGATCACGCTGGAGTCCAGGCCGACGATGTCGTCGCGCTCGGTTACCGTCGACTTCCACCACTGCCGCTTGATGTTGTTCTTGATCTCCACGCCGAGCGGACCATAGTCCCAGGAGGCCCGCAGGCCGCCGTAGATCTCGCTGGACGGAAACACGATCCCGCGCCGCTTGCTGAGGCTGACTATGGTCTCCATGCGGTCGCTGCGATGAGCCATCAGAATTCTCCAGCGCCTTGCGGCGGCTAACACGTTCGGCGGTTGACAGGTTTACCGGCGCGGTCGATCCCGGCGAGGGGGGCGGCGGTGCCTGCAAGCTTAGCCGTGATCCAGCCTGCTAGTGGTGCCCGCTATCGTGGTCGGTGACCTGGCCAGCCGCAACTCATTACATCCGGTGACTACAGGCCAGGCACCCCATGGCGGCTTGTCGCCAAGGAAGGACGACCGCGCGTGAGCACGAACCGCGACAGCCGCCGGCCCGTCCAGGCCGGCCGCGGACGCCAGCGCCGGCCCCGGCCGCTGCCGGGGGGCAATACCCTGTTCACCCCGGCCGCCTCCGCAGCGAGGGACTCGATCGAGCGGCGCAGTGCTACACCGCTGCTGTGGATGCATCAGTTGCCGGCCTGGCTGCTGCCTGTCCTGGCCGTCGTCCTGCTGGTAACCGGCCTGGCGGTGTCCGGCTGGGGCGGCGCTATCGCCCTGTGCGGGCTCGCCAGCCTGCTTGGCTGGCTCGCGGCGATGTCTTGGCCCCGCCTGTCGCTGTACGGACGCCTGCTGAGACTCGTCGCGATGGCGGTGATCCTGATCGCCGCGATCTTCCGCGGCCTGCACTGACTCTGCGCCCGCCAGGGTCAGGCGAGCATCAAGCGCCGGTGGCTTAAGCGCCGATGTCGATGTCCGGCAAGCGGTTGGGCTCGGCTCCGCCGTATCGCCGGTCCCGGCTCGCGTAGATCTCGCATGCTCGCCAGAGGTGCCGCCGGTCGAAGTCGGGAAAAAGCGTGTCGAGGAAGACAAACTCGGCATAGGCAGACTGCCAGATCAGGAAGTTGGACGTCCGCTGCTCGCCCGAGGACCGCACGAACAGGTCGACATCGGGCAGGCCAGGCTCGTCCAGGTACCGCGCGAACACCTTCTCGTCGATCTTGTCGGCGCGCAGCTTGCCAGCCGCCACGTCGGCCGCGATCGCGGCAGCAGCGTCGGCGATCTCGGCCCGGCCACCGTAGTTGACGCAGAACTGAAGCGTCAGCACCGAGTTGCCGGCCGTCATCTGCTCCGCGTCCTCGAGTTCGCTGATCACGCTGCGCCAGAGCCTGGGCCTGCGCCCCGCCCACCGGATCCTGACTCCCATCTCGTTCAGCTGGTCGCGGCGGCGGCGGATGACGTCGCGGTTGAAGCCCATCAGGAACCGGACTTCATCCGGTGATCGCCGCCAGTTCTCGGTCGAGAACGCGTAGGCCGACAGGTAGGGGATGCCGAGCTCGATCGCACCCATGATCACGTCGAACAGCGAGTACTCCCCCGCCTTATGGCCCTCGGTGCGGGGCAGGCCGCGCTGCTTAGCCCACCGGCCGTTGCCGTCCATCACCAGGGCCACGTGCCGGGGCACCAGGTCGGGTGGGATGGCGGGCGGCCTGGCACCGCTGGCATGCGGATCAGGCGGTCTGACCTTCGTGCCTCCGCTCACGCGTGCTCCACGTGGCGCAGCGACCGGATCGAATGCTCGAGGTGCCATTGCACGTACGCGGCCACCAGGCCGCTGCACTCCACCTGGTGCCGCCGCTCGCTGGCGTCGGCAAGTTCCCAGTCGCCCCGTAGCAGCGCGCTCATCAGGTCGATCGTTACCGCTGAGGCGGTCGCGGCTCCGGGCGCCCAGCAGGACCTGCAGACCAGCCCGCCCGCGGCAACACCGAACGTCCTGCGCCTCGTGGCCCGATGCATCGAGGCCTGGTCGGGGGTGGGGATCCCGGGGGCCCTGGTCCCGCAGATCGCGCACTCGTCAAGCGCAGGCGCGTACCCGGCGACGGCCAGGGAGCGCAGCAGATAAGCGTCGAGCACCAGCCTCGGGTCGTGCCCGCCGTCCACCAGCGTCCTGAGCCCGCCGACGAGCAGCAGAAACTGCCGCAGCGATGGCTCCTTCTCGACCACGGTGAACCGCTCGGCCGTCTCCAGCATCGCGGTACCCGTGGTGTACCGCGGGTAGTCGCCTGCCAGCGCCTCCCCGTAGCTCCTGAGCGTCTCAGCCTGGGTGATCACGTCCAGGCTCCGCCCGGTATACAGCAGCAGGTCGACATGGGTGAATGGCTCGAGGCGAGCGCCGAACCGGGACTTGGTCCTGCGCACGCCCTTGGCCACCGCCCTGATCCGGCCGGTCTTACGGGCGAGCACGGTGACGATGCGGTCGGCTTCGCCCAGCTTCTGGGTGCGCAGCACGATCCCGTCGTCGCGGTAGATGCTCACGGTGTCATTCTCGCGCATGCGGGCGGCTAACCGGCGGCTGCGGCTTGCGCGCCACACGGCGGCACCCGGCGCCGCTACCCGGCCTGCGCGGCTTCCTCGGCGAGCATGATGACGTCGCGGCCATGCGCTGGCGTCATGCCCAGGTAGCGGGCAACCGTTCCGGCCACCGCCCGCTCGGCCGTGGTGAGCGGGCCGTCGGCAACCCCGACCTCCACGATCTTGGCGAGAAACCACTCCCTCGCATGAACGTCGAGCTGAATAGCGAAGGCCTCGACCGCCGGCCGCAAGCCCACTGCCAGGCCGTCATCTCCGGTCACGGGCCGCCCAGGGCCGGGGACGCCGGGCACGACGGGCACTCCGAGGCCGCCGGGATCTCCTGACCCTCCTGGCCCCGTTGGGTTGGCCAGGACGGCCAGCAACTGGCCGTCGTGATAGTCAGGTGCGCCGGCGGCCCTGATCATCTGGACGGCCCGGCGCCTGGCCGCCGGGCTGCAGGCACCGCCTGCCCTGAGCATCTCCAGTACGGCCGCTTTCGTGCCGACCAGGAGGGCGACAAGCATCTGCTCGATGGTCGGAACGGCCAGCAGTTCCACCCGGTAGCAGGTGCGGCAGACCGTGCAGCGCAAATGCTCCCCGGTCCCGCCTAGCAAGGCGAGCGGGATGCCGAGCAGGTGTGCCCAGCGCCGGCCAGACCGGTGCCGGTAAGGCCGATCTCCGCCGCAGCGCTCGCAGTGGAAAACGCCGCTGCCTATCGTCCGGTAACAGACTCTCGACCCGACAAGGGCCAGCATTGCTTCCCTCCAGCCTGCCCTTCCGGGCGACTAGCCAGCCGGGGTGAAACCGCACGCCGGAGTCCCGATCATCACATGCCCGGCGATCTTGGGTCAGCTAATCCGCGGAATTCGCGGTACTGCAGGCGGTCAGTTTGCGCCCGTCTGACCTGCGAAATTCCGAACTGCTAGTCGTAGAACCCAAGCCTGCGCAACTGTCGCGGGTCGCGCTGCCAGTCCTTGGCGACCTTGATCCGCAGATCCAGGAACACGCGGCTGCCGAGGAGCGCCTCGATCTGCTGCCGTGCCCGCGAGCCGACGTCCTTAAGCCTGGCTCCCTTGGAGCCGATCACGATGGCCTTCTGACTTGGCCGCTCCACGTACAGGACCGCTTGCACATCGATCAGGTCTGCGCTGCCCTCGCGGGGCGCCATCTCCTCGACCACGACGGCGATCGAGTGCGGCAGCTCGTCGCGGACCCCCTCGAGGATCGCCTCCCTGATCAGCTCAGCGACGAGCTGCTGCTCGGGTTCGTCGGTAAGCTCGCCGTCCGGGTACAGCGGCCGGCCGGCCGGAAGGTGGCTGACGAGCACATCGGTCAGCTCGCCCAGCTGGAAACCCGTCACGGCCGATACCGGCACGATGTCAGCCCAGTCACCAAGCGCGGCCACGGCCGTCAGCTGGCTGGCGATCTGTTCCCTTGACGCCTGGTCGGTCTTGGTGACGATCGCTACCACCGGCGTGCTTGAGTGCGCGGTCAGCTCACGCGCCAGGTAGTTGTCGCCCGGGCCGATCCGCTCGGTAGCCGGCATGCAGAACCCGATCACGTCTACTTCGCTCAGCGTGGAGCGGACCAGGCTGTCTAGCCGCTCGCCAAGCAGGGTCTGCGGCCGGTGTAGCCCTGGGGTATCGATGATGATCAGCTCTGCGTCCGGCCGCCGCACGATGCCCCTGATCACCCGGCGCGTTGTCTGCGGCTTGCTGCTCGTGATCGCGACCTTGGTGCCGACCAGCGCGTTCATGAGCGTGGACTTGCCGACGTTGGGCCGGCCGGCGAAGCACGCGAAGCCGGCCGAGAAGCCGTCATGGCCGGCCGGGCGTTCAGGCTGCGCTTGCACCACCCTGGTGATTCTCTCCTACCATCGGACCTGGGCCGACCAGCCGAACCGCGCACACGGGAGGGCCAGCCAGCGGCCGGTCAGAGGCGCAGCGTCTCGCGGACGGTGCCATCGGAAGCTGCATGAATGATGCGAGCGCCAGAGCCGATGTCCTTGACCGCGCCGATATCCTCCGGAGCAGGCCCGGGGCCGTCGCTCACCAGCGCCGCCGCTTCCAGCGCCGCTGCTCCGCTGGAGACCGCCATGGCGACGGCCAGCGTCAGGGCTGACAGGCG
>DASWGE010000030.1:0-3560 GCA_036393895.1 Streptosporangiaceae bacterium
CGGTCAAGCACGCGATGAACGACGATGTCGACATGCGCCGGTTCGGCGGCCTCGCCACGGCCATGAAGATCACCTTCGTGACGTTCACCTTCGGCTACCTGGCGATCATCGGCGTGCCGCCGTTCTCCGGTTTCTTCACCAAGGACCCGATCATCGAGGCCGCATTCGACAAGGGCGGGACCTCGGGCGCCATTCTCGGCACTGCGGCGCTGATCGGGGCCGGCATCACGGGCTTCTACATGACTCGGGTGCTGCTGTTGACGTTCACCGGCAAGCGCCGCTGGGAGGACGACAGGCATCCGCACGAGGTGTCGACGGTCATGACCTCGCCGATGGTCATCCTCGCTATCGGTTCGCTGTGCGCGGGCGGATTCTTGATGATCGCGAACCGGCTGATCGGCTTTCTCCGGCCCGTTGTGGGAACGCCGCCACCGTCGCACGGGTTCTTCGCGCCGCTGAGCTGGCTGACACTGGCGCTCGTCCTGGTGGGCGCCGGCATTGCCTGGGTCATTTACAGTCGCCGCGAGGTGCCGGTGACCGCGCCGCGCGGCAGCTTCGTGACGGTCGCGGCCCGCAAGGACCTGTACGGCGACGCGCTGAACGAGTCGCTGCTGATGCGACCAGGTCAGTGGCTCACCAGACTGGCCGTGTACTTCGACAACCGCGGCATCGACGGAATCGTCAACACCATTGCCGCCGCCATGGGCGGGAGCTCGGGCCGGGTCCGCAGAGTGCAGACCGGCTTCGTCCGCTCCTACGCCCTGTCCATGCTCGTCGGCGCCCTGCTGCTCGTCGGCGCCCTGCTACTCGTACAGCTATGAGGCGCTGATCTTCGATGACCAACTTCCCCTGGCTGACCGTCGCCGGCGCGATCCCGCTGGTCGGGACCGTCGCGGTCTGCCTCACCCCCGGCAGGTCCGCGCCGGGCACCGAGGCCGACAGGCGCTCCCGTGACCTGCTGGTCAAGCGCATCGCGCTGCTCTTCACGCTGATCACGCTCGGCGTCACGGCCGCGATGGCGGCAAATTTCACGCCGGGCGGACGACGATTCCAGTTCACCGAGGTCTACCAGTGGATACCGCAGTTCGGGGTCCATTACGCGGTGGGCGTCGACGGGATCGCGCTCGTGCTCATCCTGATGACAGTCGTGCTGATGCCGGTTGTCGTGCTGGCGTCCTGGAACGACGCGGAAGGACAGGGCGACCCCGCCGACGAGGCGCCGACGCGTCGTGGCGGAGCCGCGCCAAGAAGGCACAGTGTGAAGACCTACTTCGCGCTGCTGCTCGTGCTCGAGACCATGATGATCGGCGTCTTCGCCGCGACGGACGTGTTCCTGTTCTATGTCCTCTTCGAGGCCATGCTGGTGCCGATGTACTTCATGATCGGGAGCTATGGCGTCGGGCAGCGGCAGTACGCGGCGGTCAAGTTCTTGCTGTACAGCCTGCTTGGCGGGCTGCTCATGCTGGTCGCCGTGATCGCGTTGTATGTCTACTCGACCCAAAGCGCGGCGCTCGGTCACCACGGCTCGTTCCTGTTCACCGACCTGGCCAGGGTGGCACTGAGCCCGACCACGCAGAAGTGGCTTTTCCTCGGTTTCTTCGTCGCCTTCGCGATCAAGGCGCCCCTGTGGCCGTTCCACACCTGGCTGCCTGACGCAGCGACGGCGGCGCAGCCGGGAGCCGCGGTGCTCCTGGTCGGCGTGCTTGACAAGGTCGGCACCTTCGGCATGATCAGGTACTGCCTGGACCTGTTCCCGACCGCGGCGCACTACTTCACGCCGCTGGTCATCACGTTGTCGGTGGTCGGGATCTTGTACGCCGCCATCGTGGCGATCGGTCAGGCTGATCTGAAGCGGCTGATCGCCTACACGTCGGTCTCGCACTTCGGCATGATCACGCTCGGAGTCTTCGCGATGACCAGCCAGGGGCAGGTCGGGGCGACCCTGTACATGGTCAATCATGGGTTCGCGACCGGAGCGCTGTTCTTGATCGCCGGATTCATGATCGCCAGGCGGCGCTCCCAGCAGATCGCCGACTACGGCGGCGTGCAGAAGGTGGCGCCCGTGCTGGCGGGGCTGTTCCTCATCGCCGGGCTCGCCGGGCTCGCGATGCCGGGCCTTTCCACCTTCGTCAGCGAGTTCCTCGTTCTGATCGGGACCTTCACCAGGTACGAGGTAGCGGCCGGCCTGGCGACCGCGGGGATCATCCTGGCCGCTATCTACATCCTGTGGATGTACCAGCGCACGATGACGGGGCCCGTCCGCGCCGAGGTCGCTAAGATGCCTGACCTGCGGGCGCGCGAGCTGTGGGCGGTCGGCCCGCTGATCGCGCTGATCATCGCCCTCGGCGTATACCCCAAGCCGGTCATCGACATAATTAATCCCGCCGTACAGAAGACGCTGGTGCAGGCGCACTCGACCAACCCCGTCCCGCCGCATCCGGCGAAAGCCCTCCGCGTCGCGACCGCCGCTGCGGCACGGAACGCTAGCGGCGGGGCGCACAAGAACGGGAGCAAGCCGTGACCGGTTCCCTCGGGTCCCTCGGGTCAGCTGGTGCGGTAAACGCGCTCGGCGCGGTGGCGCCGACCATCCCCGCGCCGCACATCCAGTACGGCCAGCTCTCGCCGATGCTGCTCGTGTTCGGAGCGGCCGTGGCCGGGGTGTTCGTCGAGGCGTTCGCGCCCAGGCCGCTGCGCCGTGCCCTGCACCTTCCCATCACGCTCGGCAGCCTGGCCGGCGCCTTCGTGCTGACGATTGTCGTCGCGGTCAGCAGCGGCGCCGGGCACGTCGACGCCCAGGGCGCCGTCGCGGTCGACCAGCCGACGCTGTTCATCCAGGGCACGATCCTGGTGCTCGCCTTCATCAGCATCCTGCTGGTCGCGGAATCCTCGCATGAGGTGAGCGCGTTCGCCGCGCAGGCCGCTGCCGTGCCGGGCAGCGCCGAAGAGCGCGAAGGCCTGCTGGCCGGGATCAGTCACACCGAGGTGTACCCGCTCGCGCTGTTCGCCATCGGCGGCATGCTCCTGTTCCCCGCATCGAACGACCTGCTGACCATGTTCGTGGCGCTCGAGGTGCTCTCGCTCCCGCTGTACCTGCTCTGCGGCCTGGCCAGGCGGCGCAGGCTGCTCTCGCAGGAAGCGGCGATGAAGTACTTCCTGCTCGGCGCGTTCTCCTCGGCTTTCTTCCTATTCGGGGTGGCCATGCTGTACGGCTACTCCGACTCGGTCAGGCTCGCGGCGATCGCCACAGCGGCCGGCGCGAACGTGCAGAGTTCGGTCCTGCTCTACGCCGGCATCGCGCTTCTCGGTGTGGGCCTGCTGTTCAAGATCGGCGCCGTACCGTTCCAGGCCTGGAAGCCCGATGTCTACCAGGGCGCCCCGACGCCGGTCACCGCGCTGATGGCGTCCTGCACGCTGGTCAGCGCGTTCGGCGCCCTGCTGCGCGTTTTCTACGTGGCCTTCGGCCAGCTGACCTGGGACTGGCGTCCGGTGCTGTGGGGCGTGGCGATCCTCACGATGCTGGGCGGATCGCTCATCGCGATCACCCAGACCGACGTCAAGCG
>DASWGE010000031.1:0-10262 GCA_036393895.1 Streptosporangiaceae bacterium
CACGCCAGCGCTCCGGTGACCACGCTCGAGCGTGCCGTGGTGTCCGGCGACGCGCAGGTCAAGCTGCTGCAGGATGTCTTTGCTGCAGAGAACGTCGCGGGCTCGCTGGTTCTGTCCACCTGCAACAGGATCGAGGTATACGCCGAGGTCGACCGGTTCCACGGCGGCGTCGCGGCCGTCGGCGAGTTGCTTGCCCGGCATTCGGGGTTGCCGCTTAGCCAGCTGACCAAGTCCGCGTACCTGCATTACGACGACCGTGCGGTGCAGCATCTGCTGGCCGTTGCGTGCGGTCTCGAGTCGATGGTCGTGGGCGAGAGCCAGATACTCGGCCAGGTCAGGCACGCCGTCAAGATAGCCCGTCAGCACGGGACACTGAGCCGGGAGCTCTCCGACGTGAGCAGGCTCGCGCTACGGGCCGGCCGGCGAGCACACGCGGAGACCGGCATCGACGCGGCCGGGCAGAATCTGGTCAGCCTGGGCCTGGAACTAGCCGCCCGTGCGCGCGACTCGGAGGCCCTTCAGGGACTGAGCGTGCTGGTCATCGGCGCTGGCTCGATGAGCTCGCTCGCGGTCGCCACTGCCGTCCGGCAGAAGGCCGGGCAAGTCGTCGTCGCGAACCGGACACCGGCGCGGGCGCAGCGGCTCGCCGGCAAGTACGGCGCGAGCGCGACCGGCCTGGACGACCTGCCCCTGAGCATGGCCGGGGCAGACATCGTGGTCGCGTGCACGGGAGCGGCGGAGCATGTCGTCACGAAGGCCATGGTGCGGCGGGCGCTCAGCCTTCGGCCCGGCCTGCTGGCCGGCGAGCCAGCCAGCACCGGACGGCGCCGTGGCGCCGATGGCGTCCTGCGGGCACCCGGCTCGCTCGTGCTGCTCGACCTCGCGCTGCCGCGTGATATCGAGAGCGCGGCTGGCAAGCTGGCCGGGGTGCGGCTGATAGACCTCGAGAGCATTGGCGGAGCCGGGGGCCGGGATCGGCCTGGCCGGATCGGCCTTGCAGGCCTGGCGAGCGAGTCCGACATCGTCGCCGTCCGGCGGATCGTGGCTTTGGAGCTGGCCGCCTACTTGAAGGCGCACAGCGCAGTCAGTGTGGCGCCGACCGTCGTGGCGCTGCGCGCCAAGGCCGCCACTGTGGTGGAATCGGAGCTGGCCAGGCTGGACCGACGGCTGGGCGATCTTGATGCGCGGACTCGCCGGGAGATCGCGCAGACGATGGGCAGGATCGCGGACAAGCTGCTGCACGGCCCGACCGTGCGGGTGAAGGAGCTGGCCGGGTCGCCGGGCGCCGACTCGTACGAGATGGCGCTGCGCGTGCTCTTCGGGCTTGATCCCGAGAGCGTGCAGGCGGTCCAGCGACCCGACGATGATCTGCTGGCATGGTCGCTGCAGGAGGCAACCGAGTGAATGACGCTACGCTGCGGCTTGGCACCAGGCGCAGCCCCATGGCGATGGCGCAGTCGGCGCACGTCGCCGGGCTGGTCACTGCTCGAACCGGACATCAGGTCGAGCTGGTTGGCCTGACCACGTTCGGCGACGTGAGCCAGGCCGATCTCGCGCAGATCGGCGGGACCGGCGTATTTGTCAGCGAGCTGCGCAAGCGGCTGCTTGGCGGTGACATCGACTTCGCCGTGCACTCGCTCAAGGATCTCCCGACCGGGCAGGACAGCGCGCTGACTCTGGCCGCCGTACCGCCCAGGGAAGACCCGCGCGACGCGCTCGCCGCCAGAAACGGCGCCAAGCTCGCCGATTTGCCCACCGCGGCCCGGATCGGGACCGGCTCGCCCCGCCGCGCCGCTCAGCTGCTGATGATCAGGCCGGACCTGCGGCCGGTGCCGATCCGAGGTAACGCAGGAACGCGCCTCGGAAAGGTCGACTCGGGCGAGGTCGACGCCGTGGTGCTCGCCTACGCCGGCCTGGCGAGGATCGGCAGGCTCGACGCGGTGACTCAGGTATTCGAGCCCGATGAGATGATGCCGGCCCCCGGTCAGGGCGCTCTCGCCGTAGAATGCCTGGCCAGCCGGCCTGATCTTGCTCGGCTGCTCAGGCAGGTCGATGACCGGCCGAGCCGTGCTGCTGCCGAGGCTGAGCGAACCGTGCTCGCCGCGCTGCAGGCGGGCTGCTCAGCGCCGATCGGCGCCTATGCAGCCGGGGCGAATGCATTGCGGCTGGACGCGATTGTCGCGGCAGCCGACGGGGGAGGGGCACTGCGGGCGAGCGCGGCCGGGCCGGCCGAGCAGGCTGCGGCAATCGGCCGTCAGGTCGCTGCTGAGCTGCTCAGACGGGGAGCCAGAAGATATTCGAATGTGTCCGATGGACACCTGCAAATCGGGGACGATGCGACGTGAACCCCACGCCCGAGAAGAAGGCGGGAGTGAAGGCCGGCCACGCGGGGCCACCAGGATTGCCAGGCCGCGGCCTGGTCGCGCTGGTGGGTGTCGGCCCGGGAGACGAGGCGCTGCTGACGCTCAGGGCGGCCGCGCTGCTGGCGGAAGCCGACCTGGTCGTCGGCGCCCCGTGGGTTAACGAGCGGGTCGCGCACCTGCTCCGCCCGGATGCGACCATGGTGGATTCGGCAACACTGGACCAGGACCCGAAGCTGCTGATCAAATCCGCCAAGGCCGGCCAGGTGGCGCTCCGGCTCTACAGCGGCGACCCGTTCCTGTTCTGCTCCGCTGCGGCAGACGCCGCAGCCTGCGCCAAGGCGCAGGTGACATTCGAGATCGTTCCAGGAGTATCAGCGGCGACGGCGGTGCCCGCCTATGCCGGAATACCGCTCACCACCGATGTCACGGGCGACGTGCGAATCATTCACGCCGCCGAGGTCAGCCGCCTCTCGACGGGGCCAGGCACGCTGGTGATACTCGGCGCGGAGACGGGCATCGCCGATATCGCCAAGATGCTGATCGCGGCCGGCTGGCCGGACAGCACGCCATTCGCGATCACCTGGAATGGCACCACCACCGACCAGCACACCGTGGCCAGCACCCTCGGCACTGTGAACGCCGACCTCAAGGCGGCTGGAGTGAGCCTGCTGACCGCGCATGGCCGGGCCGTCGCTGTCGTCGGCGACGTGGTCAGGGCCCAGCAGTCGCTGTCCTGGTTCGAGACAAGGCCGCTGTTCGGCTGGCGGGTTCTGGTGCCGAGGACGAAGGAGCAGGCGGCAAGCGTTAGCCAGCAGCTGCGCGGCTACGGCGCGGTTCCCGAGCAGGTTCCGACCATCGCGGTGGAGCCGCCGCGCACGCCGCAGCAGATGGAGCGCGCCGTCCGCGGGCTGGTAACCGGCCGCTACCAGTGGGTCGCCTTCACCTCGGCTAATGCCGTCCGCGCCGTCAGGGAGAAGTTCGAGGAGTACGGCCTGGATGCCAGGGCTTTCGCCGGAGTCAAGGTGGCGGCGGTCGGCGAGCAGACAGCGGCATCGCTGCGGGCGTTCGGGATCTCGCCTGACCTGATGCCTGAGGGCGACCAGTCCGCCGAGGGGCTGGCGAACAGCTGGCCGGCCTACGACGACCTGCTCGACCCGATCAACCGCGTGCTGCTGCCGCGCGCCGACATCGCCACGGAAGGCCTGGTGGCCAGGCTAACCGAGCTCGGGTGGGAGGCCGAGGACGTCACGGCGTACCGGACCGTGCGGGCGGCGCCGCCGCCCGCTCCGATCAGGGAGGCGATCAAGGGCGGCGGTTTCGATGCCGTGCTCTTCACCTCATCGTCGACGGTCAGGAACCTGATCGGGATCGCGGGCAAGCCGCACGCGGTGACCGTGATCGCGGTCATCGGACCAGAGACCGCGAAGACTGCGGCCGAGTTCGGCCTGCGGGTGGACGTTGTCGCGCCGAAGCCGTCGGCCGCATTGCTGGTCGACGCGCTCGCCGAGCACGGTGCGTCGATCCGCGCCGCGGCGATCGAGGCAGGCGAGCCGGTGCGCCGGCCGAGCGAGCGGCGCCGCGGGGCCCGGCGCAGGCTCAGGTAAGACAGCGACGACAGCGACGCCCAGGAGTCTTCATGGCAGCTGGATTCCCGCAAGCCCGGCCCCGCAGGCTGCGCAGGACCGAGGCGATGCGCCGGCTTGTGGCGCGCACGGCCGTGCGCCCGGCTGACCTCGTTCAGCCCCTGTTCGTCAAGGAAGGGATCAGCGAGCCCCAGCCTGTCAGCTCGATGCCCGGTGTCCTGCAGCACACCAGGGAGAGCTTGCGCAAGGCGGCGGCCGCGGCAACCGGCGCAGGCGTCGGGGGCCTGATCCTGTTCGGCATCCCGGCCGAGAAGGACGCGCGCGGCTCGGCAGCCGACAGCCCGTCGGGCATCGTGCAGCTGGCACTCGCCGACCTGGCTGCCGACCTGGGCAACGACACGGTCCTGATGGCCGACCTGTGCCTGGACGAGTACACCGATCACGGCCATTGCGGGATCCTGACCCCGGCGGGCGAGGTGGACAACGACGCTACCCTCGAGCGCTACGCGTCGATCGCGCTGGCGCAGGCGCGTGCCGGAGCGCACGTCGTCGCGCCGAGCGGCATGATGGATGGCCAGGTGGCGGCGATCCGTTCCGCGCTCGACGCGGGCGGCTTTCCGGAAATGGCCATCTGCGCCTACGCCGCGAAATACGCGTCAGCTTTCTACGGACCTTTCAGGGACGCGGCCGAGTGCGCGCCGCAGTTCGGCGACCGGTCGTCCTATCAGCAGGATCCCGGCAGTCCCGACGAGGCCCTGCGCGAGGTGCTGCTCGACGTCAGCGAGGGCGCCGACATCGTCATGATCAAGCCGGCGCTTGCCTACCTGGACATCATCAGCCTGGTCGCGCGGTCGGTGCTGCTCCCGGTGGCTGCATATCAGGTCAGCGGCGAGTACGCCATGGTGGAGGCAGCCGCGGCCAGAGGGTGGCTGGACAGGGAACGGGTGATCACCGAGTCCCTGACCGCCATCAGGCGGGCCGGCGCGAGCATTATCCTGACCTACTGGGCCACGGAAATGGCGACGCGCCTCCGCTAACGTTAGTGCAGTCAGCGGACGCTGGCGTCCCCAGGGCGCGGCGGGAGGCCCGACGGGGAGGTCAGCAGATGGTCGACGCGGTGTTGCGACCCAGGCGCCGCAAAGTCGGCGAGAAGCTGGCCCTGGCGGCCCTCAGCTACGCAGCGCTCGGCTGGCCACTATGCGCAGGGGCGCGCCCGCGCGGGCGCCAGCCCCAGCCGGTGCCGGCCGGCCGCGCCTGCTCCTGTGACCGAGTCGGCTGCCCTGCCCCGGGCGCCCATCCGCTGTCACCCGCGTGGAAACGCGAGGCCAGTTCCGACCCCGCCGTCGTCGCGCAGTGGTGGACCGCGATGCCACAGTCGAGCATCCTGCTGGTCACCGGCCGTGCCTTCGACGTGCTCGACGTTCCGCGCCGGGCCGGATCGGCGGCACTCGCCCGGCTTTCGCGATCCGGCCTGCGGCCGGGCCCGGTCGCGGCCGGCGCCCAGGGCCGCACGCTATTCTTCGTCGCCAGCCGGGCGGCGCTGGCCGACGAAGACGAATGGTGGACCTGCCACCTGGACTGCGAGCCTGAAACGGTCCCGGCCATCACGGGCCTGCGCTGGCACTGCAGGGACAGCTATGTGCTTGCTCCGCCATCCAGGCTGAGCGGCGGCACGACGGCCAGATGGCTGGTACGCCCCGATGCTGCGCCGTTGCCCGACGCGCTGCGCCTGCTCGAGGTGCTAGCCGATGCATGCGAGGAGATCGGTTAATGACAGCGGAGCCAGCAGGCAAGCCCCAGGCTGACCTTTACGCCCGGGCCTGCGCCGTGGCGCCAGGCGGTGTGAACTCGCCGGTCAGGGCGTTCGGCGCGGTCGGCGGGACGCCGGTGTTCATGGCATCAGGCAGCGGCGCGTACTTGACCGACACCTGCGGCACCAGTTACGTCGACCTGGTTTGCTCGTGGGGGCCGATGATTCTCGGGCACGCCCATCCCGCGGTGACCAGCGCGCTCAGCCAGGCCATCGGCCGCGGCACGTCCTTCGGGACGGTCACGCCCGGCGAGATCGACCTGGCCGAGGAGATTATCGGCCGGATGCCCGTTGAAAAAATTAGGCTTGTGAACTCCGGTACGGAGGCCACGATGTCCGCGCTGCGGCTCGCCAGGGGCTACACCGGACGGCGGCTGGTGGTCAAATTCGCCGGCTGCTACCACGGGCACGTGGACGCGCTGCTGGCCGCGGCGGGTTCCGGGGTAGCGACGTTCGCGCTGCCCGACTCGCCCGGCGTCACCAGCGCGGTCACAGCCGAGACCATAGTGCTTCCCTACAACGACCCGGAAGCGGTGCGCCAGGCGTTCGCCGAGAACGGCGGCGACATCGCCTGCGTGATCACCGAGGCGTGCCCGGCGAACATGGGGGTGGTCCCGCCGTCGGCCGGATTCAACGAGCTGCTCTCCGCGCTCTGCGCGGAATACGGCGCGCTGCTGATCATGGACGAGGTGCTGACCGGATTCCGGGTGACTCGCTCCGGCTGGTACGGGCGCGAGGCAGTAGCCGGGGACCTGATGACATTCGGCAAGGTCATGGGCGGCGGGCTGCCAGCGGCCGCGTTCGGCGGCCGGGCCGAGATCATGGACCTGATGGCGCCGGCCGGTCCGGTGTACCAGGCGGGAACGCTGTCCGGGAACCCGCTTGCGACGGCGGCCGGGCTCGCGACGCTGCGTGAATGCACGCCGGAGGTGTACCAGAAGGTCGACGCGGCGGCCGCGGCCATCGCCGGGCTCGCGGCCGGCGCGCTAACCGACGCCGCGGTGCCTTTCAGGCTTCAGGAGGCCGGCAACCTGTTCTCGTTTTTCCTGGGGCCGACCGGGCCGGTCAGGGACTTCGGGCAGGCGCGCTCGCAGTCCGGCGCCGCCTACGCCGCGTTCTTCCACGCGATGCTCGACGGCGGCGTGTACCTGCCGCCGTCGCCGTACGAGGCGTGGTTTGTCTCGGCCGCGCACGACGACCAGGCGATCGCCAGGATCGCCGACGCCCTGCCCGCGGCGGCGCGGGCCGCGGCTGCCGCACTGGCTTAAGGTCAGCCGAGCGCCACCGCGATGATGCCTGCCACGATGGCGGCCGCCGCCACGAGCCGCCTGGCGATGTGATCCTCGCCGAGCATCCGCCTGCCGAGCAGCACGCCGAACAGGACGCTGACCTCGCGGGCAGGGGCGACCGCGCTCACGGCAGTGAAGCTGAGCGCGATCAGCACCAGGATGTAGGCGAGCGGCGACAGCACGGCGGCCCCGATCACCTGAGGCCGGAACGACTTCCATACCTGCGCCAGCCGCGCTCTATCACGCAGCGCGAACGGCGTGAACACCAGCGCCATGACGGGGAAGCCGGCATAGCCCTGCAGGACCGGCTCGGTATGCAGGGTCGCCACCGCGTACTTGTCCCAGATGGTGTAGCAGGCGATGAACACGCCGGTCACGAGCGCGAAGGCGATCGCACCGGCGGCAGAGGTCCGCGCCCGCGCCGTAACTGGCTGCGCGGGGTATTCAGTTGCTGGGGCGGTTCGGGCAGCGACGGACTCTGCGTCATGGGCGCGGCGCTGGGGCAGGCCGATCACCACGACTCCGGCGCCGATCGCGAGAATGCCGGCGCCGCCGATCAGGCTGGGCCGCTCGCCGAGCAGCAGGATCCCAGCCAGCGCGGCGAGCATCGCGCCGGTACCTCTGCCGATCGGATAGCCGACGGACAGGTCGCCGAGCCGGTAACCGAGCTGCAGGAACAGGAAGTAGCCTGCGTGCAGCACCCCGGTGCCGGCCAGGAACAGCCAGTTCAGGCCGGCCAGCCGCGGCTGCGTCACGAACGCGGTCACGGCGACGACCGGCAGGTAGATGCCGGTCACGCCGACCGCGAGCAGCCAGATGAAGCAGGCCGCGCCCGTGGCCGCGGCCTGCTTGCCGAACAAGTTCCAGCTGGCGTGGGCGATCGCGGCGGCTAGCACGAGCGCGACTGCCGTGAGACTCAACCGGGTTACCTGCGGGCGATCGGGAGGCCTGAATGTGGCGCAACCTTATCCTGATCAGCCGGGCGCGACGAGCCCGACAAGCCTGGCTGCCTTCTGGTGCCGGGTAGGCTTGGGCCCGCCATGACTGACAATCGCGCGGGCGAGGCCGTCGGCGAGACCGGCCAGGAGACGACGACTACCGTTCATCTCGTGCGGCACGGCGAGGTGGCCAATCCGGACGGAATCCTCTACGGCCGGCTTCCCGGCTTCGGGCTGTCCGAGGACGGCCAGATGATGGCCAAGGCCGCCGCTGACTTCCTGACCGGCCATGACGTGACCGTGCTCCGCTCGTCCCCGCTGGACCGAGCCGTCCAGACCGCCGCGCCGATAGCTGAGCAGCTTGGCCTGACGACCGAGATCGATGAGCGGCTGATCGAGCCGTGGAATCACTTCGAGGGGCTCAGCGTCGGAGTCGGCGACGGTTCGCTGCGCTCCCCCCGGCACTGGATCTACCTGCGCAACCCGTTCCGGCCGTCATGGGGAGAGCCCTATCAGGAGGTCGCGGCCCGGGTTCTGGCGGCGGCCGCCGACGCCGCCCGGGCGGCGCGCGGGCACGAGGCGGTCTGCGTCAGCCATCAGCTTCCCATCTGGGTGGCGCGCAGGTCAGCGGAGGGACGCAGGCTCTGGCATGATCCGCGCCGGCGCCAATGTGCCCTCGGCAGCGTGACCAGCCTGGTGTTTGCCGGAGAGAGGGTGACGTCGGTCAGTTACGCCGAGCCATCGGGTTCGGCCGGATCCCGGGTGGCCGGCGCGTAGCCTGGAGGCTGCTCGATTTGTTGCTGGCAGGCCGGAGGCGGTGCGCTCAACCGGGTGCTGCACAATGGGTTGCGTACTACTGCCTGTAGGAGATCTCCTTGTGACCCGCCTGCCACGATCCGCGCGCTGTGCCGCCGGGATGACGCTGGCCATCCGCGGGTTGCTCGCGAGCGCCGCGGTGCTCGGCATGGCGTCTTGCTCGGGCGGCGCGATCGCGGCGAACACGCCAGCGAGTAATAAGCAGAGCTTCGTCGAGGGCAGCTACAGCAGCACCTACTATGCGCCTGGCGCCCGTCCTGCGGCGCCGCAGGTTAGCGGCACCACGCTGACCGGGGCGAAGTTCAGCCTCGCGGCGCAACGGGGAAGCGTCGTTGTGCTCAACTTCTGGGGCTCGTGGTGCGCGCCATGCAGGCGCGAGGCACCTGCCCTGGCGGCGCTCGCGACCTCCTTTAAGACCGCCCCGGTCCGCTTCATCGGCGATGACGTACAGGACTCCCCACCCAACGCGCTGGCGTTCGAGCAGACCTTCAGCATCGGCTACCCGAGCCTGAATGATCCAGGCGAGCAGGTAGCGCTCGCGTTCCATGGCGCGGTTCCGCCGGTGGGAATACCGACCACGCTGCTGATAGACCGGACCGGCCATATCGCGGGCCGGATCGTCGGCGAGGTGTCCTACCGGGGGCTGCGCGCGCTGATCGCCAAGACACTGGCCGGGAAGTCATGACCCAGGACCTGGCCGGGCGGGCCGAGGCCGCGGCTCACCCCGCACCGACCGCCGATCTGTCGCCCAGGCGGTTCGGCGTCTTCGGCTGGCTGCGCTGGATCTGGCGCCAGCTGACGTCCATGCGGACGGCGCTGGTGCTGCTCTTCCTGCTCGCGCTGGCTAGCATCCCTGGGTCGGTGCTGCCGCAGCAAGGCATCGACCCGGCCGCGGTCAGCCAGTACTACGCCGCGCATCCCGCGCTGGCGCCGTTCCTGGCCAAGTTCTCCGGCTTTGATGTCTTCGGAGCCCCCTGGTTCGCCGCGATCTACCTGCTGCTCTTCACCTCGCTTGCCGGGTGCGTACTGCCTCGGAGTTACCGGCTCGCCAGGTCGGCGCGGCAGCCGCCGCCCAAGGCACCGCGCTACCTCGGCAGGCTCCCGCAGGCCGCCGGGTTCCTGACGAGCGGGCCGCCGGACCAGGCGCTTGCTGCGGCCGCCGGCCTGCTCCGCCGCCGTCGCTTCAGGATCCGCACCGGCGACGGCTGGGTGTCAGCCGAGAAGGGATACCTGCACGAGGTCGGCAATCTGCTCTTCCACGTGGCGCTGCTCGGGCTGCTCGTCTCCGTCGCGCTCGGCGGGTTGTTCGGCTACAAGGCGAACAAGCTGCTGGTAGAGGGCGAGACGTTCGCTAATACGCCCGTCGGGCTTGATGCCTTCCATCCCGGCCGCCTGGTCTCGGCGAACGACCTGCAGCCTTTCAGCATCACGCTGCGGAAGTTCACCGCCAGATATATCGCCTC
>DASWGE010000032.1:0-10237 GCA_036393895.1 Streptosporangiaceae bacterium
GCGGCCGCGCTCGCTGAGCGAGCTTGTGCCCTAGCACGCCTTGCGAGCCTGCACGAGCAAGATCGAGGCTGCCGACGGCCAGTGACAGAAGAGCCGGTCAAGCGGGCCAAGCGCGGCTGGCACGTCGTGGTAGCGGGCACCGCGGGCGCTTACTGTCTCCAGGCCGTAGGCGGCGAGAAACTCGACGAGGGCGCGACGGGTGAACATGTGCAGGTGCCCGGCCACCTGGCTGCCCGGCCTGCCGAAGACCGAGCGCAGGCTGACCTCGGAGAAGACCGGCTGCATGCCGAGAGCGAGCAGCCCGCGGTTGTACCAGGCGGCGAGGTTGGGGGTGGAGACCAGCAGCGAGCCACCCGGCTTGAGGACCCGGTGGGCCTCTTCGATCGCCGAGTCCGTATCGACCAGGTGCTCTATGACCTCGCTCATGATCACGACGTCCACGCTTCCCGACTTGACCGGCAGGCCGGTGTCAAGCTCGGCTCGCAGCAGCGTCAGGCCGCGCTTGCTGGCCAGGGTCAGCGAGGCGGCCGACCAGTCCAGCCCGACGAAACGGTGCGCGCGGTTCCGCTGTACCGCCACGCTTATAGCGAACCCGTCTCCGCAGCCGACGTCGAGGATCAGGGCGGGAGCAGGCGTACCCGCGAGAATCTGGGCTAGCATGTCGGCCTGCCTGTGCGCCCGGTCAGGTCCGGACCTCGCCGGTACCGCGGGGTCCTCATAGAAGTCGCGTAGCGGATTGGCCCGCGCCGTGGCTCGTGCGGGCGCGGTCACGCAGGCTCCGACGGGGTCGCGCCCGATGCCTGCGGCAGGTAACCGATCGCGTCTTCGGTGACGGCCGGCTCGTCGGCACCAGCGATGTTCCTGCCCGCCTGCCTGTCCTGACCGGCGACCCGTGCCCTGGCCAGCGCTTCATCGGCAGTGAGCGAGAAGCCGTCGACCGCAGCCGACCAGTGCAGTTGCCTGGCACGCTCACGAGCCGCGTGGCCCATGGCGGTTCGTTTCCTGCCGTCGATCGCGAGGGATGCCCAGGCCGAGGCGAACTCGCCCTCGGTCCGGACCAGCACTCCCGTCTGGTTGTGAATGACAGAGTCCCTGAGTCCTGGAACGCTGAAACCTATGGCCGGGGTGGCCCGAACCGCCGCCTCGACGACGACGATTCCCCAGCCCTCGATCCTGGCCGGATGCAGCAGCAGCCAGGCGGCCGACATCAGCCTGTGCTTCTCCTCCTCCGATACCCGGCCAGTGAATTCGACGCCGGGTCCGGCGAGGCTCTCCAGTCGCTCCCGCTCCGGGCCGTCGCCCGCGATCACGAGTCGGCCACCGGTGACCTGCCGCACCCGGTCCCAGAGGCGGAGCAACAGGTCGATCCGCTTGTACTCGGCGAGCCGGCCGAACGCGAGGAACAGCGGCTCGGGTGAGCGCGGCGCCGGCGGGGGACCTGGCTCCACGCCACTGCAGATCAGCCTGATCCGGTCGGTGGCGACGCCGATGTCCTGCAGCGCGGCGAACGTTGAGGCCGAGATGGTCAGGAACAGATTGCGGCGGTGGATCCACGGCATCACCTTCGACTCGGTCAACCGCCCGAGGGTGGCGATCGGCGGCGGGAAGCGCAGCCGCCAGAGTTCGGTGTGCACGTGATTGACCAGGCAGACGACCGGCTTGTTCGTCCACAGCGGTGCGAGGTACGGCATGCCGTTGCACACCTCGACGACCAGGTCACAGTCGCGCAGATGCCGGCGGAAAGCCAGCGGAGCCCGGGCGAACTGACTGTAGGTCCCGCCGCTGCGTCGCACCTCGTAGGGCCGCTCGCCCACGGCGCCGCCGCAGAGCAGCGTGACGCGGTCGCCGCGCTCGGTCAGGCCGTGCGCGAGGCGGTCGACAAGGATCTCAGAGCCCCCGGCGTCCTTGTTCGCCAGGTCGCGCCAGGCGATGAAGACGATATGACGCCCGCCGGTCATGCCAGCAGGCTCATTCCGCGACCCGTGGACCCCCGGGGCGGCAGCTGGCTGGCCGGAGATTGCCGCTTCAGCACGGTCATGAACCTCCTGGTCTCGCGGCCAGCCGCTATCCGGCTCGCATGATGGAGCACTATTGTGTGATTTCACCAAGATCGTCAAGTGTAGACACCGGCCGGGCTAGCGGGGCGATATTTGCCGTGTTTGGACCGCCAGTTCCCGCTGCAATGCACCTGGCCGGGTCTGTAAAAGCGAGAACTATTCTGACAATCTGGTGCTACCGGAAAGTAGCATGTGTCCTGCCACTGCCGCCGCCAACGTCGCCGTGCTGCGGCCGCGCCAGGTGCGGAGCAGATGTCGGAACCAGGTCAGAGAGGTAGCTGGCGCATGTTGAGGTCGGTCCGCCTGTTCCGTCTGTTCCTGCGTGAGCAGGCTGATCCTGACGGCTTCTACACCGCAATCGCGCACGATGCCGCGAGCCAGCTCACCGAGTTCACCGACGCGGCGGGCAAGACGGTGCTCGACATCGGCGGCGGCGCCGGTTACGTCACAGCGGAGTTCAGGTCACGCGGCGCGAACTGCTACCTGCTCGAGCTTGACGCAGCCGAGATGACGCGCCGCGGCCGGACGCCGCCCGGCGCTGTGCTGGCCGATGGCTACTGGCTGCCAGTGCGGGACGGCGGTGCGGACATCTGCGTGTCGTCCAACGTGCTTGAGCACGTGAGGGATCCTAACGGCCTGATCGAGGAGATGGTTCGGGCAACCAGGCCCGGCGGCCTGATTTACCTCTCTTTCACGAACTGGTACTCGCCGTGGGGCGGCCATGAGATGTCGCCGTGGCATTACCTGGGCGCCGGCCGTGCCGAGCGCAGATATCGGCGCAAGCACGGAAGGCTGCCGAAGAACGCAGTGGGATCCAGCCTGTTCCCGCTGCACATCGGGCCGGTCCTGCGGATGATGCGCGCCAGGGCAGATGTTGAGGTGGTCGCTGCGCGGCCGCGGTACTACCCGGACTGGTGCCGGCCGCTGTTGCTGATCCCCGGACTGCGTGAGATCGCGACCTGGAATCTGATGCTGATCTTGCGGCGGACCGGATGACATTTGCGCAGGCGACCGGGCAGCACCGGGCGCCCAGCGTGCTAAGTTCCCTGACCGGCGGCGTCGGTGGCGGGCCGGACAGGAACGGGCAGGACAGGAAAGCGTCGCGCACCAGGCGGTGGTCGATCATCGTCTGGCTGGTCGCGTTCGTTGTCCTTGTCCTGAACGAGCGAGGTCAGATCTTCTTCGACACCAAGCTGGGTGTGGACATCGACCCGCTCGGGTTCTACGCGAGGCTCTGGCATTTGTGGAACCCGACGCAATGGTTCGGCACCCTCCAGGATCAGTACATCGGCTACGCGTTCCCGATGGCGCCGTTCTACCTCGCCGGCCAACTGCTGAAGGTTCCAATCTGGGTGACCGAGCGGTTCTGGCTCTCGCTCCTGGTCGCCGCCGGCTTCGCTGGGCTGGTCAAGCTGGCAGAGGCGGTGCGGATCGGAACTGACCGATCTAGGGTCGTCGCCGGCCTGGCCTTCGTCCTCTGGCCGACCTTCACGATCTTGATCGGCTCGACCTCGGCCGGGATCCTTCCCGGGCTGCTGGCGCCGTGGGCGGTGCTGCCCCTGGTCAGCGCGGCCAACGGTGGGTCACTCGCCCGCGCGGCTGCGAGGTCAGGGGTGGCAGTGCTCTTCATGGGCGGTGTCAACGCCACGTCGACGCTCTACGTGCTGATCTTGCCTGCCCTGTTCATCGCGACCCAGCTGCACAGCAGGCGACGGATCATGCTGGCCGGCCTCTGGGCCGGCGCCGTGGCGCTGTCGACGGCCTGGTGGGTGGTGCCGCTGCTGCTGCAGGGCAAGTACTCCTACAACTTCTTGCCCTATGTCGAGCAATCGGCGACGACGGCCGGGACCATGTCGGCCGCCTCGTTCCTGCGCGGCGCGGGCAATTGGACCGCCTACCTCAATCTTGGCCAGCCGTGGCTGCGCGCAGGATGGGTCATGGTCGCCTATCCGGTCGCCATCTTGGCGGCGGCGATCGCGGCGGGAACCGGGCTGCTCGGGCTGTCCCGCAGGGACCTTCCGGCCGGCGGCTGGCTGCGGCTCAGCCTCGGCGCGGCCGCACTGATCGCGCTGTGCGGCTACCCGGGTCCCCTCGGCGGCCTGTTCCACCAGCCGATCGACCAGCTGCTTAACGGGGTGGCCTCGCCGCTGCGGAGCGTCTACAAAGTCGAGCCCGTTGCGGCGGCCGTACTCGCGCTCGGCATCGCCCACGCGCTCGTGCTCAGAGTCAGGCGCGCAGCGCTCGTGGCCGATCCGGCGTCGCGGACCCTGTGGCACTTGTTCGCCGCGCCGGTCATCGGCCTCGTGCTGCTTGGCCTTGCCTACCCGCAGGTGTCCGGGCAGGTACTGAACGCGGGGTCATACCCCGCCGTGCCGACCTACTGGTACCAGGTCGCCGCGTTCCTGAAACAGCATTCTCCTCGTGCTCCTGCGCTGGTCGTGCCCGCCGCGGCGCACGGCGTCTTTGTGTGGGGCGAGCCGGTCGATGACCCGCTGGAGCCCCTCGCCAGCTCGCCATGGGTCGCGCAAGGACTCGTACCTTACGGCGGCGCTGGCTCGGAACTGCTGCTCAGGTCGGTCCAAGGAGCTATCAACTCCGGCGAGCGCATCGCCGGCCTGGCCGCCACGCTGCACCGGTCCGGGATTGGCTTCGTCGTGGTCCGCAACGACCTGAGCCCCGCGGCGATCGGTTACACGCCGCCTCAGGTCGTGCACCAGAGCCTTGTCAGCTCCGGCTTCCGGCTGGTCGCGTCGTTCGGCCCGGCTGTTTCCGGAGCCGTGACGAATCCGGCCGCGCCTGCGGGCAAGTACTCGCCGCCTGCCTACCCCGCAGTTGAGATATTCGCGGCCGGTCCGGCCACCCTGGGCCCGCCGCCACCCGCCGTTGCCCTGGCCGTGAACAAGACGGTGCTGGTCAACGGCGGGCCTGATGCGCTACTCCAGCTCACCGGCCAGCGCATCCTTGCGCCGTCGGCGCCTGCCGTGATCGCGGGCGACCGGCCGCCGGCCCGCGCCGCGCTCTGGGCAATCACCGATTCCCTCCGTCGCGCCGATAACGACTTCGGGCTGATCGATCCGACCGCGTCGTATACCTACACGGCGACAGAAACCAACCCCACCGATGACCCGCTCGGCAATCCTGGCGGCCCGCCGCGTCAGCTGCTCCCGGCCGGGAGCGCTGGCCATCAGACGGTTGCCGTGCTGACGGGCGCGGCGGCCGTCACAGCGTCATCTTCGGGATCATGGCTGGCCGAGACGCCGCAGATCGATCCGGTCAACGCGTTCGACGGGAACCCGAACACCTTCTGGGCAGAGGCGAATCCGACGACTGCGGTAGGGCAATGGGTCCAGATCGCCTTTGACCACCGCATCGCGATGCCGAGATCGATCAGTATCAGGCTGCTCGATGACTTCGCCGCCAGGCCCGTTCCCAGCCGGCTGACTGTTAGCACTGATGCCGGGACCGTGACGAGCTCGCTCCGGCGGACTGGTGCCGCGCAACCGCTGAAGGTGCCGCCAGGCCTGACCAGGACGCTGCGGATTACGATCGCCGCCGTGCGAGGCGGCGTTCCAGGAGGCTCTGGAGCCGGATTCGCCGACGTAGCCATTCCCGGTGTCATGGTGACCAGGTACCTGAAGCTGTCGCAAGCGCGTGCCGGGGAGATGGCCGCCACTGCGTTCTCCTTCGAGCAGCAGGTGCCGTCACCTGCCAGCCTCGCCAATGTGGCGGCCTACCCACCGCTCGCCAGGACCTTCACGACCCCCGGCCAGGGCTCGTTCCGCCTCGGGGCGAGTGCGATCGCAGTTCCCGGCTCCGCGTTCGATGCGGTACTGACCTCGCTTACGCCCGTTCGCGGCAACACACTCGAGGTCACGGCGAGCTCGACCTACGGATCGCTGCCCGGCCTGGCGCCGGCAAACCTGTTCAGGCTAGATCACCCCGGCCCGTGGATCGCCGGCGGACAGCATGCCACCCTCAGGCTGAGCTGGCCAGGAACGCGCACGATCAGGCAGCTGGTCCTGCAGCCGCTACCGGGCTTGTCTGCTGCCCCGGAAGCCGTCAAGATCACCAGTCCGCAGGGGATCAGGAACGCGAGCGTGGGACTCGGTGGCCTGACGCAGATCGTGCCGCCGCTGACAACCAGCCAGATGACGATCAGCTTTCCGGTGGTCCAGTTCGCGACCACGGTGCAGCCGATTTCAGGTCAGCTAGTCCGGCTGCCGGTCGGGCTGTCGAAGCTGTCCATCCCGGCACTGCGCGGGTTGCAGCCAGCGACGCTCGCGCCAGATGCGAAGTTCGCATTGCCATGCGGTTCGGGTCCGGCGGTTACGCTTGACGGGCAGGTGCTGCGGACCAGGGTCTTCGGGAAGATCGGCGGCCTGATCGCCTTCCAGCCGGTCCATGTCAGGCTCTGCCGCAAGAGTTCGCAGGTTCAGCTTGCGGCCGGCCGGCACTGGCTGGCCGGCGCCAGGCCGGGTGCGTTCACGATCACGGGCCTGAGCCTGATCAGCGTCGGCTCAGCAGGCCAGGCTGCAGCGGGCGGATCTGGCGCTCAGGCCCTGCAAGACCAGGCCGGCCAGCATGCACCGGCAGCCGGTTCCGGCCATCCGGCCCGCTCGACAAAGGTGCTCGTCTGGGACGCTGAGTACCGGCAAGTGCGGATCGCGCGCGGCCCGGCCTCCTACCTGGAACTGCATCAGAACGCCAATCCGGGCTGGTCGGCGACGCTGCGTGGCAAAGAGTTGACCCCGATCACGCTCGACGGCTGGCAGCAGGGTTTCATCATTCCGGCGGGAACCGGCGGCGTCGTATCTCTAACCTTCGGACCGGTTAAGTTCTATCATGTCTGGATTATCCTTTCCGCAGCCGGAGTGCTGGGACTTTTCTTGGCCGCGATCGCCGGGCGAAGGCGCAGGAGCGTGCGCGAGCAGATGGAACGAGAGTCGCCTGCCGGTATCGCGCCTGGCGCGGACTGGTCCGTCTGGCTCGGGCTGGTCGCGCTTGCAGTGCTCATAGCGATCGTCGCCGGGCCGATGGTCCTCGCAGTGCCCGTCGTGGCGTTGCTGGCCTATCGGTGGCCCGGCTGGTATGGCGGGCTGGCCGCTGCGGCGATGGTGGCGGCCGGCGTTTTTACCTCCCTGGCAGCGCATCCAGCGCTGCCAGGGACCGGGGCGTTTGGCGCTCCAGCGCAGGCGTGCGCAATACTCGCGCTTTGCTGCGGCTTGATGCCTGTGCTGCCCGAGCGGCGGGCAGGGGCCGGGGGCGCCGGGGGCTTCGGGGACCGGTCATGATCGAGCGATTCACCGTTCCTGAGGAGCTGACCTGCTATTACGACCGGAAGTGCGAGCCAGCTAACGTCCATCTCGAGGCGCGGATCGCTGGACGGCTTGACGAGGCCGCCGTCCGCGCGGCGCTGCGCGCCGTGCTGGCTTCCGAGCCGCGACTCCTGACCAGGCGTGTCCTGGCCAGGAACTGGCAGCGCAGCTACTTCTGGGAATTCCCGGTGACTCTCGGCGCTGATCCGCTCCTGGCCGTCACCTATGCCGATCAGGCCGGTCTCGATCGCCAGCGGGACGCCTTCCTGTCGGATTCCCCGCCGCTTGGCGTCGCGCCCCCGCTGTTGTTCCTGCTGGCGTCGGGTCCAGGCGGGGACTGGCTCATCCTCAACGCTCACCACGCTTGCTTCGACGGGCTTTCGTGTCTGCGTCTGCTGCGCCATGTGGCTGTTGAATATGGAACTCGAGTCGCGAACACAAACTCCGCTGCCGACACGGGTCCGGTTGCGACCGCGGGGCTAGCTGCCGATGTCGGGCCGGTGGCGCCTACGGACAGCGCCTCGGCAGGAAAGACCAGGGCTGCCGCGAAGAACGGGCACGACGTACGGCAGCGACCGGCCAAGAGCCGGCGGCCGCGGGCCGCGATCATCGCGCGAATCGCTCCGGGGCGAGGCGGCGCCTCAGCTTTGCCCGGCTACGGCGCGCACCTGCTGACGTGGGACGGTCTAGCGGTCACCGACTCGCTTAGGCCGGCGGGAGCGAGCCTTAACGACCTGCTCATCGTTGCCTTGATGATCACGATCAGGGACTGGAACGAGTCTCGTGGCGCCCGTCGTGACCTGATCAGGATCACGATGCCGGTCGGGAACATGGACCAGGCCGACGCGACCGGGAAGTGGGCCAACCTATCCAGGCTCACGACAATCACGGCGCGTGTGCCGGCCTGCACGCAACCAGCCGAGCTGATCAGGGATGTGGCCAGGCAGACTGGCTACGCCAAGCAGCACCCCGGTCCGCAGGTTGACCTGGCTTCGCGGGCACTCGTGGCGGCGCCTGTTCCAGTCGCCGTCAAGCGCATTCTCCTGCGCGCCGCACTGCGGGTCGCCGGGCCGTTGTTCTGCGATACATCTCTTGTCTCGAATATCGGCGTGATCGGCGAGCTTGAATTCGGCACCGACCAGGCGGCCGAGGTCTGGTTCTCCACGTCCGCGCACATGCCCCGCGGCCTTTCACTCGGAGCGGTCACCGCGGGCGGCCGGCTGCGGCTTGCGTTCCGCTACCGGCGCTCCCTTTTCTCCTCCGCCGACGCGGCTGAGTTCGCTGCGAGGTACGTCAAGGTGCTTGATGAGTTCACCGGGCAGGAAGCGGCGCGGCGATGACCGGAGCTGGCCTGGCCGTGGTCGTGGCACTGCTCGCCACGACCGCCTACCACCTCGGGCTCATCGTCGAAAAACGAGCGCTCGCTGAGCTGCCGGCAATTGACGCGCGACACGCGGTCCGGCTGCTGAAAGTGCTCCTGACGGCGCCGTCCTGGCTGGCCGGTTTCGTGCTGATGCTGTGCGGCTTCGCGCTTCAGGTCATCGCGCTGACCCTGGCGCCGGTCAGCATCGTCCAGCCGGTGCTCGGCTCTGGCGTGGTCATACTTCTCGTGCTGTCCAGGATCGTGCTGCGGGAGACGCTCAAGCGCCTTGAGCTGGCATGCGTCCTGGCAATGACCGTGGCGATCGTCGCGATCGCCTTGTCCGCGGTCGGTCCGGCGGGCAAGGTCGGCCACGAGGCCAGCGGCTTGCTGCTGGCGGCGGTCGCGGTGCCCGCCGGCCTGCTCGCGATCGGGCTCGGCGCCAGCGCGTTGCGACCCAAGCCAGGTGGTCGGCACAGGCTGCCCTCGATCGGAGTCTCCTACGCCGTGGCGTCCGGCCTGCTCTACGGCAATGCGACGCTGGCGATCAAGGCCATGTCCGGAATGATCGCGCAGCACGCGAAGCTCGGCGCTGGGCTGGTGCTCGCGGTCGCGGCGTCGCCGTTCCCTTACGTGACCGTTGGCTGCTCGGCACTCGGCATGCTGATTTTCCAGACGGGGTTGCAGCGCAGCCGGGTGTCAATCGTCGGCCCGGTGTCGAACATCACGGGCAGCATCTTCTTTCTCGTGCTCGGCACCTGGCTGTTCGGTGAGCGGCTGCCCGCCGACCCGGCCAGGCTGGCGCTCCGGCTTGGGGGCATCGTCCTGGCCGCGATTGTTGTGATCGCGCTTTCTAGAAGGCCGAGCCGGGCGGCCCCGGCTGGCCTGATGCCGAGCGCGGAGCCTGCGGACGGGACGGGTGCGCCGATGATCGGAGCCGCGCGACCGCCGGCCACCGCTGACACATAAGGACGGAGATGATCATGCTGATCGAGCGTCCACTGCTCGACATCCTGGCCTGCCCGATCGACAAGAAAGGCCTGCTCTACTTCGAAGATGAGGCGATCTTGTACAACCCGCGGCTGCGCCGGATCTACCGGATGGCGGACGACTATCCGATCCTGATCGCCGACCGCGCGGAGCCGGCCCCGCAGCAGGAGCACGAGCGGCTGATGAAGCGCGCTGGTCATGGCGATGCGGTAGGCACAGCGGGCCTTGCTGCCGACGAGATCGGTGCGGAGTGAGCGGCAAACGCCGTGGCGTGGGGTCGTTACGAGGACGTGTCCTGCTCGTAGTGACACCACTAGCAGTGATCAGTATCATACGTCAAACTCGCATAATCCCCCGCTAGCCACCAGATTTGAGCGCCAATCCCCTGGAGGACTCATGCGCCGCGTCGCGTGGGCAGTACTGACCGGTCTGGGCGTTTTTTTCATCATGCTCGCGGTCCTGTCGCGATTCTTCGTGCCGGCCCAGGCGGTCAAGTTTCCGCTCAACGAGTACAC
>DASWGE010000033.1:0-4547 GCA_036393895.1 Streptosporangiaceae bacterium
AGCTGCTGTGGACAGGCGAATATTCGGGCTCGAGAACGAGTACGGCGTCACCTGCACATTCCGCGGCCAGCGTCGGCTCTCTCCGGACGAAGTAGCCAGGTACCTGTTCCGCCGCGTGGTGTCCTGGGGCCGGAGCAGCAATGTGTTCCTGCGCAACGGCGCGCGGCTCTATCTCGACGTCGGCAGCCATCCCGAGTACGCCACGCCCGAGTGCGACAACCTGATCGACCTCGTCACCCACGACAAGGCGGGGGAACGGATCCTGGAAGGGCTGCTAGTCGACGCCGACCGGCGGCTGCGCGAGGAGGGCATCGCCGGAGATATTTACCTTTTCAAGAACAACACGGACTCTGCGGGAAACTCCTATGGATGTCACGAGAACTACCTCGTGGCCAGGCACGGAGAGTTCGGCAGGCTGGCCGACATCCTGATTCCGTTCCTCGTGACCAGGCAGATCATCTGCGGCGCCGGGAAGGTACTGCAGACGCCGCGCGGCGCGGTCTACTGCGTGAGCCAGCGCGCCGAGCACATCTGGGAGGGCGTCTCGTCAGCCACTACCAGGTCGAGGCCCATCATCAACACCCGCGACGAACCGCACGCCGACGCTGAGCGGTTCAGGCGACTGCACGTCATCGTCGGCGACTCCAACATGAGTGAGACCACGATGCTGCTCAAGGTGGGGGCGACCGACCTGGTGCTGCGGATGGTCGAAGCCGGCGCGGTCATGCGGGACCTGACGCTGGAGAACCCGATCAGGGCTATCAGGGACGTCAGCCATGACATGACCGGGCGGCGCAAGATCAGGCTCGCGAGCGGCCGGGAGATGAGCGCGCTGGAGATCCAGCATGAGTACCTCGCTAAGGCCAGGTCCTTCATCGACGGCCGCGGCGCCGACCAGACCACCGAGCGGGTGCTTGAGCTGTGGGAGCGTGCCATCAGGGCCGTGGAGACCGGTGATCTTGACCTGATCGCGCGCGATATCGACTGGGTGACGAAATACCAGCTGATCGAGCGGTACCGGTCGAAGCACGACCTGCCGCTCGCCTCACCCAGGGTGGCCCAGCTCGACCTGGCCTACCACGACGTGCATCGCGGGCGCGGTCTGTACTACCTGCTCCAGCGGCGGGAATCCGTCGAGCGGGTCTGCAGCGACCTGGCCATTTTCGAGGCCAAGTCCATACCGCCGCAGACGACCAGAGCCCGGCTGCGCGGCGACTTCATCAGGCGGGCTCAGGAGCGGCGCAGGGACTTCACTGTCGACTGGGTGCACCTCAAGCTCAACGACCAGGCGCAGCGGACCGTGCTCTGCAAGGACCCGTTCAGGTCAGTAGACGAGCGAGTCGAGAAGCTCATCGCCGGCATGTGATGCCCGGCTTGACGATCATGCGGTTTGTGCGCATAGATGCACCAAACCCGCGTGATCATCGGGTTGCGCATTGACCAGCGTTACTGAAGGTCATTCACCAGCTACCTGTTGTCACTAGAGTCTGCGGTACCGCCTGCCACTGGAGCCTCGAGTGAGGTTGCCAGCTCCGGCGGCCAAATGCCAACGCGAAGCCGGGGGGACCTTCGTGACAGGACAAGAGCGAACCGGACTGAGCAGTCATTTCGGCTGTGATGTTGTGATCATCGGAGGCTGCGGTCATGTCGGGCTGCCGCTCGCCGTCGCCTTCGCCGAACGAGGCGCCCGGGTAGCCAGCTATGACATCGGCGCCGAGGCTGTCGAGGCGGTGAATGACGGCCGGCTGCCGTTCCGCGAGCCGGCAGCTGAGCTTCCGCTGCGGCGCGCGGTCAGCGCCGGACGGCTGGTGGCGTCCGCGGATCCGGCGGTCGTTGCCGCAGCCGAGCATGTCATCGTCATCATCAGCGGCCTGGACGAGCACGCGCCTGGCCAGCCCGACTCGATCCGGGCCGCGCTCGCCCGATGCTCGGATCAGTTCCGGGACGGGCAGATCCTGATCCTGCGAAGTGTCGAGACACCCGGCACGACGGCGATCGCCGAGAAGATGGTCGCGAGCCGCGGCATCGACATGGATGTCGCGTTCTGCCCGGACCGGACCGCCGAGGGCCAGGCGATGACCGAGTTGTTCGAGCTGCCGCAGATCGTCGCCAGCAGGACAGCGCGCGGCCTCGAGCGAGCCAGCAGGCTGTTCTCGATGCTCACCCCCGAACTTGTGCCCATGACCGTCGAGGAGGCCGAGCTCGCCAAGCTGTTCACCAACGCCTGGCGGTACATCAAATTCGCCGCGGCGAACCAGTTCTACCTGATCGCCAGCGATCTCGGGCTGGACTACGAGCGGATCCGCCAGGGCCTGATCCGCGACTACCCGCGGGCCCGTGACCTGGCCAGGGCCGGCTTCGCCGCTGGCCCGTGCCTGCTCAAGGACACCGCGGGCCTCGCCAGGGCAAACGCGAGCTTCACGCTCGGGCGGGCGGCCATCGCCATCAACCAGGGTCTGCCCGGATACCTCGTGAGCAAGATCGAGCTGCGCTACGACCTGACGGCCATTACGGTCGGCGTGCTCGGCATGGCGTTCAAGGGCGGCTCAGACGACACCAGGTCGAGCCTGGCCTATCTGCTCGCTGACCTGCTGGCCGCCAAGGCACGCGAGGTCCTGTGCACGGACCCGCTGATCAGCGGCGACCCCGACCTGCTGCCGCTCGAGGAAGTCCTGCGCCGTGCGGATCTGCTGGTAATCGGCGCGCCACATCCGCATTACCGCGACCTGCAGACCGACACGCCCGTCGTCGACATCTGGAATCTGCGGCGCCAGGGAGTCCTGGCGTGACCTGTCCGTGGTACCACGAACAGGCTGGTCAGCGAGCAAGCGAGTCGCCCGCTCCTCGTATCTCCATCGTCATCCAGCGCAGAACGAGGCTGCGCGGATCGGCCCGGCGCTCACCAGCGTCCTTACGATCGGTGCGGCGCTGCTTGCCGACGGCGCTGCGGTCCGCTGCCACCGCGAGCCAATTCAGGCCAGCGGCCCGGTGCCGCCGCTACCCGGCGCCGCCAGGCCAGTAAGGCCAGCCGGCATCGCCCGGCCGGTAGGCTGACCGAACCGCGATCTCTACTCAAAGGACATCCATGCGACGCCTCACGGCCGCACTCCTGGCCCCGCTGGCCGTTACTGCCGCGCTGGCCGGCTGCTCATCATCGGGACCCGCACACCCCACCGGCGACTCGGTCAGAGTCACGGGCCCAGAAGGCAAGGCACCGACCATCAAGATCCCGGCGCAGAAGGCAGGCAGAGCGCTGGTAACAAAGACGCTGGTCAGTGGGCACGGCCCGAAGCTGTCGGCAGGCGAGTCCTACCTCGCGAACTTTGACGTCTACCTCTGGCGCGGCAAGACGAACAAGCTGCTCTTCTCCAGCTTCACCAGCACGCCAGAGGTACTGCCCGTGACGATGGGGCTGACCGGCCTGCAGAAGGCGCTGACGGGGCAGCGGATCGGCAGCCGCGTACTCGCCGTCCTGCCGCCGAAGTACGGCTACGGGACCCAAGGCAACTCCCAGATCGGCGTCAAGCCAACCGACACCCTGGTGTGGGTGGTCGATCTGCTGCATGCCTTCCCGCCGAACGCGAGCGCGTCGGGTCAGCACGTCAGCAACGGCGGCGGCAGCCTGCCGACCATCTCGGCCGGTACTGGCGGCGTGCCGCAGATCTCCGTTCCCAAGACCGCGCCGCCGAGCAAGCTCGTTGTCAAGACCCTGATCAAGGGCACCGGGGCGCCGGTCAAGACCAACGAGTCCATCGTGGTCAGGTACGCAGGCTCGATCTGGCGGACCGGCAAGCTGTTCAACAGCAACTGGCCGTCGGCCACCCAGCCTACGGTTCCGCCCAGCGTGTTGACGCTCGGCAAAGTGCGGATACCCGCCTTGAACACCGGGCTGGTCGGCATTCCGGCCGGGAGCCGCGTCATGCTCGTGGTTCCGCCAGCGGAGGGCTACGGCAAGTCGGGCGACAGCCAAGCGGGCATCAAACCCGCGGACACGCTCGTCTTCGTCGTCGACATCTTGTCACCAGCCAGCTGAGCAGCATCTTTAACCAGCGGCGGCAACGGCGGCCGCGTGCCGCCCTGCCGCCGCTGCGGCCACGAAGTACGCCGGGTCTTCGTTGAGGCCCCGGCCCATTGTGGACAGCTGCACCGGGCACTTGGCGAGCACCTCGCGCAGGCCGTCGACGCCGACCTGGACCAGGTTGTGCCGGGAGCCCAGTGGCTCGGCCGCCGCAGCGACCTGGGCGCCGAAATCACCAGGCAGGTCCGGGACGACCACGTCCGCCCTGGCCAGCGCCACCCGGCCGTAGGCGGTCAGGCTGTGATGCGAGATGCCGCGGTGCCGGTCCCTCGGGTCAGCCTCGCTGATCCTGAGCGACGCGACCGGCGCGCCGTGCAGCACGGCGGCGGCATTCACAGCCTCCCCGCAGGCGAGGCCGGAGAACCCCCACCTGGTGCCGGTTCCGAGATTTCCCGGTCCCTGCGCCACCACAACGACCTCCGCGCCGAGGACATGCCTGGCAGCGAGCAGGCCGCTGTGCAGCGTCACG
>DASWGE010000034.1:0-1540 GCA_036393895.1 Streptosporangiaceae bacterium
GCCAGGGCGATCAGCAGGTACAGCGAGTAGCGGGTCACCACGTTGTAGATGGTGGTGATGTGACCGCCGGCCAGATAACCGACCGACGCCCAGACACCCACCCACAGGGCGGCGCCCAGCGCGTTGAAGGCGATAAAGCGCAGCCAGTGCATCCCGATGGTGCCCGCCACGATGCCGTTCGCCTGGCGCAGCCCTTCGACGAAACGGGCAAACGTGACGACCACGCCGCCATAACGCTCGAAGAAGTTCTCCGCCTTCTCGTACCGGTCGCTGGTGAGCAGCACGTACTTGCCGAACCGCAGCACCAGCGCGCGACCGCCGAAGTGGCCGATCGCAAAGCCGATGTTGTCACCGACCACCGCGGCCAGGAATGCGATCAGGCCAACGGCGACGATGTTGAGCCGGCCTGCACCCGCATAGACGGCGGCGGCGATCAGTATCGTCTCCCCGGGCAGCGGGACACCGAAGTCCTCCAGCGCGATGAAGCCACCGACGGCCAGGTAACCGTAATGGTCGAGCACTGGCGCCAGGTTGGCGAGGAGTCCCGGCAGCGGTTGCGCGGACATCGGTCCAGGGTGGCACAGCCACGGGTGCCCGCGCGCAGTTGCCGCGGCGTTCGGCCGGAGATCGAACGATTCGGTGACCGCGTTACCACCACGAACGCCATCGACGCTTCCGTTCGCGCAACGTCCCCCAAGCGGCGACATCCGCAGCCATACGCTACAGATGGTACTTAGTGGCGACGAGGGCACTGACCGGCTAAGCCCATTACACGACCTTTGCAGACTCGGGGAACATACATGGATCGCTGGACCGCAGCCCAGATCGCCGACCAGCCCGGCGGCTGCCCCGCCGCCCGTAGGTCGGCCAGCGCGGCTAACCAAGCCGCCGGCGCGATCTGAGCCACGCGAATGAGCGTGATGGCCGGCTTGCGCGAGCAGATCGTCGGAGCCGGCATCGCCGTCGGCTGGAGCGTGCTGAGCAATGTCCCCGCGGCGATCGCCGGCCGCTGTTTCCAGGCTGCTGCTGACGCCGCGACCCGGCGCGGCGGGCCGGCGGTACGCCAATTGAGGATGAACCTGCGGCGGGTCGCCGCCCAGGCGGGCACCGAACGGGAGTTGGACGCGCTGGTCGCCGACGCGATGCGCTCCTATGCCCGCTACTGGCTGGAAACCTTCCGGCTGCCGAAGATGGACCACGCGGCGGTGGCCGCCCGGGTCGACAGCCAGACCTTCGGGACCGAGCATCTGGACGCCGCGGTCCAGGCCGGCCGCGGGTTCATCCTCGCTCTCCCGCATGTCGGCAACTACGACGTCGCGGGGCTCTGGCTCATCGACCGCTACGGCAGGCCGTTCACCACGGTAGCCGAGCGACTCAAGCCGGCCTGGCTCTTCGACCGCTTCCTCGCCTACCGGCAGAGCATCGGGATGGAGGTGCTCGCGCTGACCGGCGGCGAGCAGCCGCCGACCACGGTGCTCACCGAGCGGCTGAAGGCCGGCGGCGGGGTCTGCCTGGTGGCCGATCGCGACCTGTCGCGGCA
>DASWGE010000035.1:0-9945 GCA_036393895.1 Streptosporangiaceae bacterium
CACCCAGTCGCTGCATACGAACTCCTATGACGAGGCGATCGCGCTGCCGACCGAGAAGGCGGCGAGGCTGGCGCTGCGGACGCAGCAGGTGCTGGCGTACGAGACCGACCTGACCGCGACCGCCGATCCGCTGGCCGGCTCCTATGCGATCGAGTCGATGACGGCCAACATCAGGGATGAGGCCGACGAGCTGATCAAGCGGGTCGATGAGATGGGAGGCGCCGTCGCCGCGATCGAGCAGGGTTTCCAGAAGGCCGAGATCGAGCGTTCCGCGTACCTGGTCGCGCAGCAGATCGACGCGGGTGAGCGGGTCGTGGTCGGCGTGAACAAGTTCACCACGGCCGCTGATGAGACTTACGCTCCGCTGCGGGTCGATCCGCCGATCGAGCAGCAGCAATCCGAGCGGCTCGCCGCGCTGCGGCGGCAGCGGGACGCGGCCGAGGTGCGCCGCGGCATAGCCGGGATCAAGCGCGCCGCGGCCGGGGATGACAACGTGTTGTATCCGCTGCGCTCGGCGCTGGCCGCCCGGGCGACGGTGGGCGAGGTCTGTGACGCGCTGCGCGAGGTATGGGGTTTGTACCGGCCAGCGGATGTCTACTAACTAGATGAATGGCTGACTTTGGCCACTATCGGGCAACGTCAGCGGTCCGGCGTCGCGAGCGCTACCATGCTTAGTGATACCGGTCGCATCTCCTCTCATCGCCGAGATGCGGCGAGAGCACCTCGCGAGCGCCATGAAGTGCAGTTGCACAGTCGTCGGTACGAGGGCCTGATCCGGACTCACAGGGCCAGGGCCTGCTGACGATGCCGGGCAAACCGGCGACAGGAAGCAACACGCCTCGTCACTAAGCGTGCGGACGAGCAGCGATGCCTGCCGCCACCCATCGGCTCCGCCTGACGCGCGGAACGAGAGCTGAAGGACCGAATGGATACGCGTTTTGCCGTTCCGATCCGGGTTAGCTACCCGGTCGTGGTGCCGGCGGTGTCATAGTGACCCTAATGAACTGCGGGTGCACCAAGGGCACCCGTGGCACCAGCTGTGAGATCCGGTGCGCTCCTGACCTGAACCTGTCCCCAAAGGAGAGGGCGGATGGCTGAGAGTGATCTGGTAGGCGAGCTAGAGGCGTTTCTTGCGGGCCACCAGCCCGAGCTGATCGAGTTCCGCAGGGACCTGCATGCCCATCCGGAGATCGGTTACGCCGAGCACCGCACGACCCGCCGGATCGCGCTCCGGCTTCAGGCCGCCGGATTGCGGCCCGCTGTCCTGCCTAAAGGCACCGGATTGCTGTGTGACATCGGCGGCAGTGGCGACGATTCGCCGGCAGTCGCGCTTCGAGCCGACATCGACGCCCTGCCGATCGTTGATGAGAAGAATGTTCCTTACCGGTCGCTGAATGCCGGTGCCTGCCATGCCTGCGGTCACGACGTGCACACCTCGATCCTGCTGGGAACCGGCCTGTTCCTTGCGCGGGCTGCCGCAGCCGGAGCACTGCCCGGCAAGGTGAGACTGATCTTCCAGCCAGCGGAGGAGGTGCCTGGCGGGGCGCTTGACGTGCTGGCAGCCGGCGGCATCTCGTCGGTCGACCGGATCTTCGCTCTGCACTGCGATCCCCGGCTCGAGGTCGGCAAGATCGGGACCAGGATCGGCCCGATCACCGCCGCCTGCGACAAGGTCAAGGTCCAGCTCAGCGGTCCTGGCGGTCACACGGCCAGGCCGCACCTGACGGCGGATCTTGTTTTCGCGCTCGGCAAGGTGATCACCGAGTTGCCGGCCGCATTGTCCCGCCGGATCGACCCCAGGTCGGCCATTAGCCTCGTCTGGGGTCAGGTCAGCTCAGGCTCGGCATCGAATGCCATCCCGGACTCCGGTGTCGTCGAGGGCACGCTGCGCTGCCTGGACGACAGTGCCTGGCATGCCGCTCCGGAGATGCTGAAAGACGTCGTCGAGTCGGTCGCCAGCGCCTATGGGGTGACAGCGGACCTGACCTACGAGCGGAGCGTGCCGCCTGCTGTGAACGAGGCGGTCAGCACGGGGATGATCGCGGCCGCAGCCGACCGGGTGCTCGGCCCTCCGGCAATCACCCCAGCGCCGCAGAGCCTCGGTGGCGAGGACTTTGCCTGGTACCTGGAGTCGATCCCGGGGAGCTTGTTCCGGCTCGGCACCCGAGAGCCCGGATCGGTTGAGGAATTCGACATCCACCAGCCGATGTTCGACGTCGACGAGCGGTGCATAGCTGTCGGTGTCAAGGTGATGGCGGCGACCGCGCTGACAGCGATCGGCGGCAACCACGAGGCGGACTCGATGATCGCCGACGCGAGCCCGGCCGACCGCGTCGGGTCCGTCCATGTCGTGCGCCAGTCGGTCGGCGGAGTGACGCTCGCCGGCCCGTTATTAGGCGGGTACTCCCCGGTTGCCTGACCGTAACCCGATGAGCGCGGCTGCAGCCCGGGCATATTGTGGATGGAACGTCGCTCGGCCTCCCTCCGCAGCGGCAACCCATTCCCCGATCTCGGAGCGTCAGCCGCCTTGTCCGCACCGAATGAGCAAGTCAGCACGGCCGTCCCCGTCTCTGTCGGCCGCATTCTGCCCGACGGCCGGCGGATGTACCGCCTGGCCACACCGCAGGTCGTGTGGTGGGCCTGGGTAGCCATCGCAGCGCTCAGCCTGGGGGACCTGCTGATCCAGGGGCACGACTACCTGTCGCTGAAGTTCGCGCTCGGGCTGCTGACGGTCACCGGCCTGGTCTTCGCCTGCACCTTGTGGCCGAGGGTCATCGCCGACGACGACGGTCTGACTGTGCAGAATCCGTTCCGGAAGTTCTACATACCGTGGGGCGCGGTGCGCGGAATCTTCCTGGCCGACTCCGTCGAGATTCAGTGCGCCCGCAGGCTGCAGAAGAAGGATAAAACCGTCTATAGCTGGGCACTATCGTCGGCTCGCCGGGGCCGTGCGAAGGCTCGCTTGCACGGCTGGCAGGCAGAGCAGGGCAGGCGGAGCAGGCCGTACAGCTACGGCCGGCTGCCCGGGTCGGCGAAAGAACTCGTCAAGATGACCCAGGCCGAGGTCATGGCCAGGGAGATGGCCAAGATATCGGAGGAGGCAAAGGCCAGGCGCGGCGCGAGCGCCGCCGGCCTCGCAGGCCGGGGCGACGAGGCTGGCTTTGGCGAGGCGAGCATCAACGGGTTCACTCCCGACGGCGTCAGCGCGAACGGGGCGGGCCCGGCAGGCGGATCGGACGGGGGCGGGGCTGGCGCGTCCGCTGACGTGGTCACCAGCACCTGGGCCTGGCCCGCTCTCGCGGCGATCCTGGTGCCTGGCATCGCGTTCGCCATCGCGATGCTGGTCGGCTAGCCCGGCTAGGAACCGCTAGCCCACCGCTAGCCCACGGCTAGCTCTCCAGCGACCTGCACGGCCTGGCGCGCAGCCCGGCGACATAGTCGTGGGGCGCGCCCGCCGCCTCGGCGGCGGCGGCCATGATCCCGATATAACTGGCGGAGGGCAGGCCGCCCTCGTAGTCGTTCACCACGTACAGCCACGCCAGGACATCCCCGTCCAGGGTGGTGACCCTCACGCGGAGCTTGCTGTAATAGCCGAGCGTGACGCCGTCCCACTGGTCGAGTGCCTCCTCGTCGCTGTCTGACACCTCATAGAGCACGACGAAGACGCGGGCGTTCCTGTCCTCAACCACCGTGGCGAGCGCGCCTTCCCAGCCGAGATCCTCGCCGCCGAAGGTGAGCCGCCAGCCGTTGAGCCAGCCGGTGCCGGCCCGGGGCGAGTGCGGGCAGCGCCGGGCCATCTGGGCCGGGTCCATGTTGCTGCCGTATGCCGCGTACAACGCCACGGTTCATTAGCGTACGAGCCTGCAGGGGTGCTGGGAGGCAGGTTAGCGTCGCGGGTTCGGTGGGTCCGCCATGATCGAGGCTGATGGCCGGCCCCAGCGGCCAATGCGACAGAATGAAGCATCGTGAGCCAGCCGCATACCCGCGTAGTGATCATCGGCGGCGGACCGGGCGGGTACGAAGCCGCTCTGGTCGCGGCGCAGCTCGGCGCGGATGTGACCGTCATCGAGGACAGCGGGCTCGGCGGCTCTTGCGTGCTGACCGATTGCGTGCCGTCGAAGACGCTGATCGCCACCGCCAGCCTGATGGCGGCCATGGAGGGCACGAAGGACCTCGGCATCAAGTTCGACCACGATGACGCATCGGCCGAGGCTGTATCGTCGCATGCCCAGGCGGATGCGCCGCGGGTCTACGCGCGGATCCGGGACCTGGCGCTCGCGCAGTCGGCCGACGTGGCAGCGAGGCTGGCGCGCGAAGGGGTGCGCGTTATCGACGGCCGTGGCCGACTGGTCCGGCCAGGCGTGGTCGCGGTGGGCGACACCGAGATCAGGGCGGATACGGTGCTGATCGCGACCGGCGCCCGGCCCCGCGAGCTGCCTGGAGCGGTACCGGATGGCGAGCGGCTGCTGACCAGCCGGCAGCTTTACGACCTCCCCGAGCTTCCCAGCGATCTGATCGTCGTTGGCTCCGGTGTCACTGGAGCGGAGTTCGCGAGCGGCTTCCAGGCGCTGGGATCCCGGGTGACGTTCGTCTCTTCCCGGGAGCACGTGCTGCCCAACGAGGACACCGACGCCGCAATGGTGGTCGAGGGTGTCTTCCGGCGGCGCGGCATGACGGTCCTGAGCAAGTCGAGGGCGGAATCAGCCAGCCGGACGGCGGACGGCGCCGAGGTACGCCTTGAGGACGGCAGGACGGTTCGGGGATCACATTGCCTGCTGACGGTCGGCATGGTGCCGTCGACTGAGGATATCGGGCTGGCCGAGTCCGGTGTCGCGGTCGATGAGCGAGGCTTCATCATGGTCGACCGGGTCTCGCGGACGTTCGCGCCCGGTGTCTATGCGGCGGGCGACTGCACCGGTGTGTGGATGCTGGCGTCCGTGGCAGCCATGCAGGGCCGGATCGCGATGTGGCACTCGCTCGGCGAAGCCGTCCAGCCGCTGCGGCTCGGGCACGTCGCAGCGACTATCTTCACCGAACCGGAGATCGCGGCGGTCGGTGCTAGCCAGCAGGACGTCGATTCGGGCAAGGTGCTTGCGCGGGCAGTGAAGCTGCCGCTTGCCACCAACGCCCGGGCCAAGATGGACGGGTTCAGCGACGGCTTCGTCAAGCTGTTCGCGAGGCGGAACTCTGGGATCGTGCTAGGCGGGGTGATCGTGGCGCCGCGCGCGAGCGACCTGATACTCGGCGTCTCGCTGGCGGTGGAGCAGCAGCTGACCGTCGATGAGGTCGCGCACACATTCGCCGTGTACCCGTCCCTGACCGGCAGCATCACCGAGGCCGCGCGCCAGCTCATGCAGCCCGCCGACGACCCGTCACGCTAGCCTCCGCCTCCCTGGGTCTCTTCGGATCCGCTCGGTGCACTTTCGCGCCCGGCTTGCCCGTTTTGCGGCTGACGAACGGATCCAACGTCGGTTCGGCGCTGGCCGGCCGGGCGACGGAGGGGCGGGTCGAGCTGGCGGTCAGTGGGCGGGGTGGCCGAGATCAGGGTCGTTGGGGACGTCGAGGCCGTGCTGGCGCAACCGCGATGTCCTGATGTCGTCAGCGTAGGCGGCGACGCTGAAAATGCTGCCGGCCAGGATCAGGCCGACCATCATGCCGGCCAGCCACACGGGCGCGGGCACCAGCGTCAGCAGGATTACGGCGACGATGATGCAGACCGGCACGATGACCGCGAGGTGGCGCACGATGGTTCGCAGCCGCCAGCCCGCGTCGGTCAGCTCGTGCTTGACCCAGTCGAGGTTGTCGTCGGGCAGCCGGAACCCAAGGGCGAACGCCAGCCAGCGCAGCGGCCCCGGATCGCCGGGCAGCCTGGCCACGAGTCAGTCCGCCAGCCGGCAGATGACGTGACCGGCGGAGACCGTCTGTCCGACCTCGACAGTCAGGTCCGACACGGTTCCTTCCTTGGGCGCGGTGAGCGGCTGCTCCATCTTCATCGCCTCGAGCACCACGACCACATCGCCCGCCTCAACCCGCTGGCCGTTGGCCGCGACGATCTTCACGATCGTGCCTTGCATCGGGCTCAGGAGCGCGTCACCGTCGGCGGCCCCCACGCCGCCACCAGATCCGCGACCCTGGCTGGCCCTGCGGCCGCCGCGGCCGTCCGTCGCGGCCCCCCCGCGTCCGCCCGGCCTGGCCGTGCCGTCGCGCGCTGGGCCGCCATGAGTGGCCGCGCTCGCACCGAGACCCGCGGGCAGCACGACCTCCAGGCGCTTGCCGCCGACCTCAACCACGATCCGCTCTCGCCCGGCCGCCACGGCGCCGCCCGGCCCCCCGGTGCCGGCCTGGCCGCCAGCGCCTGGGCTGCCCGCGCTCGCGGTGCCTGGACCTTCGCCAGCGTAGGGCGGCAGTTGGCCGGCGAACTCGGTCTCGATCCACCTCGTGTGCACGGCGAACGGCGCGCTGGTGAACGCCGGATCCTCGAGCACCGCGCGGTGGAACGGCAGCACGGTCGGCATTCCGCCCACCTCGAACTCGGCCAGCGCCCGCCTGGACCGTGCCAGGGCGTGCGAGCGGTCCGCGCCCGTCACGATCAGCTTGGCGATCAGCGAATCGAACGCCTGGGGGACGGTCATCCCGGCCGCATAGCCGGCATCAAGCCGCACACCGGGACCTGACGCAGGGTGCCATGTTGTCAGTGTTCCCGGCGCCGGCAGGAAGTTTCGCCCGGGATCTTCCGCGTTGATGCGGAACTCGATCGAATGGCCGCGCAGACCGGGATCGCCGAATGACAGGGCCTGGCCGTCCGCGATCTTGAACATTTCCAGAACCAGGTCGATGCCGCTGACTTCCTCGGTTACCGGGTGCTCGACCTGCAGCCTGGTGTTGACTTCCAGGAACGACACGATGCCGTCCTGGCCGATCAGGAACTCGCAGGTGCCAGCTCCGACGTAGCCGGCTTCGCGCAGGATTGCCTTGGAAGACTCCCGCAGCACGGTCTCCTGCTCGCCGGTCAGGAACGGCGCGGGCGCCTCCTCGACCAGCTTCTGATGCCGCCGCTGGAGCGAGCAGTCCCGGGTGGAGACGACCACTATGTTGCGGTGCTCATCGGCCAGGCACTGGGTCTCGACGTGCCTTGGCCGGTCCAGGTAGCGCTCGACGAAACACTCGCCGCGGCCGAACGCGGCGACAGCCTCGCGTACGGCGGACTCGAACTGCGCCTCGATCTCGCCCCGGGTCCGCGCGACCTTCAGCCCGCGGCCGCCGCCGCCGTAGGCGGCCTTGATGGCGATCGGCAGGCCGTGCTCGTCGGCGAACCGCGCTGCCTCGGCCGGGCCGGCGACGGGGCCCGGTGTGCCCGGTGCCAATGGAGCGCCCACTCTGCGCGCGATGGTCCGGGCAGCGGTCTTGTCGCCGAGCGCCTCGATGGCAGCCGGCGGCGGGCCGATCCAGGTCAGGCCGGCTGCGATGACCTCGCGCGCGAACTGCGCGTTCTCGGCCAGGAAACCGTATCCGGGGTGCACGGCGTCGGCCCTGGACTCCGCCGCCACCTTGAGGATCTTCGCGCTGTCCAGGTAGCTGTCGGCTGCCGTCGCACCGCCAAGCGCGTAGGCCTCATCCGCAGCCTCCACGTGCAGCGAGTCCAGGTCGGGCTCTGCATAGACGGCCACGCTGGCGAGTCCGGCGTCCCGGCAGGCTCGCGCGACCCGGACGGCGATCTCGGCCCGGTTAGCGATGAGGACCTTGCGCACGAAACGGCTCCTTCTCGACTGCGCCGAGTCTAGGTGAGCAGGCAGCGCACATGGGAACAGGGCCATCCTCGCCTTCGAACCTGTGCCCGGTCGCGACCCTGGTCGTGCACACCGAACGCCTCTGCCTGAGCGACCACATGGCAAGTGCTTTCCGTCGCGACTCGCCGATGGGCAATGGCGAGCAGGGCAGTCCTTCCTAGCCGATCTTCTCCGTCCGGACTACCAGATTATTGCCACTTAAATACACTAAAGTGATTAAAGTTATTCAAACAGTAACAATATTCAGTATAAATAGCTAAGAGCCGTGCGGTGAACGAAGTTTTAACGAAAGGTTAACGAACGGTCTTGCGATGGCCGGGCAAGCCGGTCTAACGTAATGGCTTGCGTCAAAGCAGTCTTGATGACTATCTCAGACGGTAGGAGGGTTAATTACCCATAAGCAATGACAGGGCCTAGGCCCGATCGATGGCTGTTGTGCATGGGTGGGGGTCGAGTGTCGAAATCCGGCAATTCAGGCATAGCGTAAGAAAGCTCTACGAACTAATCCTCAGATCGGGAATGTTCGCGGATCTTCTCAAGTAACTGGCAGCACTGGGGGGTACTTTTATGCTTTTCTCGGCGCCCGCAGAGAATGGCAGTGAGGATGCGTCGGGCCCGGATCCTGACGGCAGTGGTGTCGGCGCGGCACTGCTGCCTGCTGATCTAAATGGCCGTGCTGCCGACCGGCCGAAGCTGAGCGTGGTCATCCCGACCCGCAACGAGGAGCGCAATGTCGAGCCGCTGCTTGCCGGGCTCGGACAGGTGTTCGACACTGCGCGCACCGAGATCATCTTTGTAGACGACAGCGACGACCGGACACCGGAGCTCATCGCGGTGGGCGCGCTGACGTGCCCGGTGCACGTCAGGCTCGTGCAGCGGCCGCCGTCTGCCCGCAAGGGCGGCTTGAGCGGCGCGGTCGTCATCGGGGCGCGGCATGCGCGCGGTGACTGGGTGCTGGTGATGGATGCCGATCTGCAGCATCCCCCAGAAACTGCCGCCATGCTTGCCCGCACGTCCGTTCGTTACAACTGCGATCTCGTCATCGGTACGAGGTATGCCGGCGACGCCTCAGCGGACGGTCTGGGCGGTGGCAGGCGCATGCTGGTCTCGTCCTGGAGCACAAGACTGCTCAAGAGCGTTTTCCCGCGGCGGCTGGCGATGGCGAGCGACCCGCTAAGCGGTCTGTTCGCATTCCGTAAGGCTGCGGTGGACCTGGACAAGCTGCGGCCGAGAGGCTTCAAGATCCTGCTCGAGATCATGGTGCGGAACCCGGTCGCCAGGATCGCGGAAGTCGCCTACTCCTTCGGTCCGCGCTACGCGGGAGAGTCCAAGGCTTCCTTTCGGCAGGGGATAACCTTCCTGCGGCAGGTGATCACGCTCCGCCGCGTGCGGCTTGCGACGCAGCTACGCGCAGGGCCGAAGACTCGGTCCGAGCGCATTCGCGAACTGCTCAGGTTCATCGCCTTCGGCGGCATCGGCGCGAGCGGACTGGTAGTAAACACTGCGGCCCTGTGGATCTTCTACCGTTACCTCGGCCTGAACCACCTGATCGGCGTCGCCCTCGCCACGCAGACCTCGACGACGTGGAACTTCGTGCTGGTGGATTCGCTGGTGTATCGCCGCAATGCGCATGGCTCCCGGCTTGGCCGGGCGATCCGGTTCTTCGCCATGAACAACCTGCTGCTTCTGGCCCGGCTTCCGGTGATTGAGGTGCTCGTCGCAACCGGGATGGGGGTATTTGTCGCCAATGGCCTCACGCTGACGCTGCTCTTCCTTGTCCGGTTCGTGCTGAGTGACCGCGCGATTTTCCGTTCGGCGACGCAGGAGAGTCGCGATCCGGTGCGCGTGCTGGTCGACATGACAGTGACTGCCGATCAAGGCGGCGCTGATCATGGGATCTCGTCAGGCAAGAAGCGATCCCAGTATCTGGCTTACCGGTACGACATTGGCGGTGTCGTGACGATAGGGTCGCAGATCCTGCTACCCGAGATGGAGTATTTCCGCGCTCAGCAAGTTGCTTACGACGAGCTGGACATCACTGTGCGGGTTGGCGACGTCGGCGGCAGGACGCCACGTCGGCGAGCGGCGATGACCGAGCACACGGGCACGACTGCCATCCGCTACGAGGAACACCTCGGCAGGATCGGCGCCAACTTCC
>DASWGE010000036.1:0-2062 GCA_036393895.1 Streptosporangiaceae bacterium
CTGGTCGTGGCCGGCCAGGCCGAGCGTGACCGTCCGCTGCACCGGACCGCCGGCCGGCGCAGGGTAGCGAACGCGATAACCGCCGCCGATCCACTTCGCTGCGGCGGCGCCGGCGAGGCTCACCACCTTGCCGGGAGTCGCAGGGTCGCCGATGTCGAACTGGGCGCCGCCGCTCAAGGAGACGATGGCCTGGACGTTGGCGATCTTGACGTTGCCCACAGGCATGAAGAACACGGGCACGTGGGCCTCGACCACGCGCCGCTGGAAGTAGAGCGTGTGGGTCGATCTCACATCCGCAACGTCGGCATCGCCGAGCTCTATGACCGCGCTGATGCGCTGGTCGAGAGCGGCGCCCCCGATGCTCCGCCACGGATCGTCCGAGTCGCTGATCCCCTGGAACTGCTGCATGAGCTTTACCTTGTCGGGAGGAGCCCACTGGGTCGGATCCGGCTCGTTTCCCGGGCGGATGACCTGGACGTCGAACGGCGTCTTGGCGGCCTGGGCCACGATCGCCGCCGCGAGGTCGGAAGCGAAGGCCTGCTTGGCTGCGTCGCTTTTCAACGGCGACGGATCTGGAAGTCCCTCGTAGATGACCAGCACGCGCGGCCGGGGCTGAGCGTTGGCGTTGGAATACAGCACGAAGCTGTCCACGGCCCTGCCCTCCTCCTTGACGGAGAAGGAAGGCGCATCGAGGCCGTCGATCGAAGCGCCTGAGCCGTCGTTCACCGCGAATTCGAGGTAAGCGTCCGGGAACGAGGTGGCTGAGGCGGAGCCCCGGATCGACTTTGCCCGGGCGAGCGCGGCGGTACGGTCGGTGTCGGACAGCAGCTTGAACGTGCCGTAAGGGCCCGCAATGTCGCCGCTCGGAGAGGCCGTTGCCGAGGCCGGGCCAAGGACATCCCCGTGGACGGTGATCATTGAACCGGCGACCGCCAGTTTTGGCCGCTGCTCCAGGGGCACAGAGTCGTTCTGCAGGTGCACCACGGGCACTCGCAGCGGCAGGCTGGCCAGGCCCGAGTCGAGGATCGCCTTGGAGCCCTGGAGCGGCACGAACGTGAGCAGCACGTGGTGGCCGAAGACCTGGTCCGCGGGCCAGGTCGCCGTGACGAGGTCGATCATCTGCTGGCGCGAGGTGACGCCGCCAATGCCAGGGTTGCAGATGGCCGAGACGGTGACGGTGACGTTGAGGACGTCCTCTTCGCTGGCGCGCTGCGCAAGGTTCGGGGGTGGGCTGTCGACCGCGCCGATGTCGCCGATCGCGAACGCGTAGCGCTTCTTCCCACCAGCCTCGAAAACGACGACTGGGACCTTTTGTGGAAGCAGGTCTTCGCGGACGCGGGCGACCTGCGCTGAGGATGGGAATGCACTCAGGATCGCCGCCGTGGGATCGGGGCCCAGGCTGATGGCATGCTGGGACGGGGGCGCTGCCAGGCCCGCCTGCCGGAGCACTCGCGCCGCCAGGTCGATGCGGCCCCTGTTGGGGGCGAAGGCGGGCGCCGGGCGCGCCTTGTAGAGCGTCTCAACCGTGATCGAAGGCGGCCGGTCGCCCATGTAGACGTCAGCATGGAAACCGGCCTGGGTCAGCAGGTCGGCGAGCACGTCGGCGCGCTCGCGCAGGGTGCCCAAGCCGGCTCGCATGGTCGCGGCAGAGCCCCAGCGCCGGTTCTGCGTCGGGTCCCTGCCCTCGAACTGGACCGGCGACACGGCGATCCGGTCGCGCACGAACTCCACGATCCTGGTCGCATCTTTTGCGGAGACCATGTCGGCTGCCCGCTGAACCAGGTGATCCGGGCTCGCAAGCACCGCCTGGTGGAGGAGCTTCAACGCCTGCTCGTATGGGCTGCTGCCCGGCGGGAGCGTAACGCTGCCGGTGGCGCCACTCGGCTGGCCGAATGTGCATGCGTCCAGGTACAGGAGCAGTGACGCCGCGCCGGTCGCCACCAGGAACTCGCGGCGGGACATGCCGGCCGGCAGCGGTCCATCCATCCTCAGCTCGACACCCTCTGGAACGCAAGGCCCTTGCCCGCTATCGCGACGGTCAGGCGGTGCACAGTGTCGGCCC
>DASWGE010000037.1:0-16970 GCA_036393895.1 Streptosporangiaceae bacterium
CAGGCTCTCGGCCTGGCCGCGGCGCAGCACCAGCAGGCTCACGCCGTTGGCCGCGAGCGCGATCACGCCGAAGATGACCAGTAGCGGTGACTCGACCGACGGTGGCGAGATCAGCCTCCTGATCGCCTCAACGATGATAAAGACTGACATGGCGAACAGGACCAAGGCGTTCACCATGGCCGCCAGGATCTCGGCCCTGGCGTAACCGAAAGTGCGCTGAAGCGTGGCCGGCCGCATCGCGAACAGTACAGCGAGCAGCGACAGGCCGACTCCTGCGGAGTCGGCCGCCATGTGCGCGGCGTCGGCGAGCAGGACGAGCGCACCGCTGATCCAGGCACCCGCGGCCTCTGCCACGGCGACGGTGAGCGTGATCAGCATGACGGTCAGCAGTGACCGGCTGTGCTCACCGGTCAGGGTGAGCCTGGAGCCGTGCGCGTGCCCGTGCCCGTGCCCGCCGCCGAGCACGGACGGGCGGGCAGGCTCAGGCGCTGTGTGCTCGGGTCGCCGGCCACGGCCAAGCTGATCGCAGCTGGGTTCCCGGTCGTCGCCATGGCCTGGCGCTGTCATAATGCGGGCTAGTCACCTTCCCCTGGTGCGAGCAGTTCGTAGGCCGGGTTGATCATGACGGCCTGGTTGTCGCGCATGCCGACCTGCCCAGTGAACCTGACCTTCGCGCCAGGGTCGAGCCCTGGGATGTGTGAGCGACCGTAGAACAGAGCGGTCAGCTGGCCGGTCGCGTCCACGATCTCGCAGGCCAGGACCGTATTCGCCTCGACCGGCCTGATCTCGACTGCGTGCACCCTGCCCTCCACGGTCGCCTTGCCCCGCCTCGGCAGCTGGCCGATCGGCGTCGCTGTCCTCGAGGGCCGGGGCCGGCTGTACTTGAAGATGTCCGCGTCCTCCGCCCGAACGCGCGCCGGGGGCTCGGGTGGCGTCGGCGATCCAAGGGCAGGCTCCCGGTCGGTTGCTTTGCCCGATGGCTTCCCATCCTGTCCGGTCCCTGTCGCTGCAGCGGCTGCCTGAGCGGCCGCCGCATCCGTTGCGGGGACAGCCTGGTCGGTTCCGGCGTCGGCCGGACCGGCACCGTAGGGGGCAGCCTTCGCGCGATCGCGCTCGGCCAGGATCTCGACCCTGCTCCGGACGTCGAACGGGATGATGGTGGCGGCCGCGTGCGGGATCTGACTGACCACCGCGGCCATCCGGTCGGCAGTCCGGTCGTGCAGCAGCCGGCCGAGCAGCGGGGTGTAGCTGCGCCGTGGCATCACGGCCGTAACTCCCACGCCTGGCAACTGCGCCTCCGCCTGGACCAGCTCGGCCGCGGCCTTCGCGAGCCGTCGGTCAGGGCAGTCCACGAGGTCGAGCACGACGCCGGTATTGGCCCGCAGCCAGTCCTGTCTCAGCCGGTCGGCCTGGGCGCTGTCGATGACGAAATGCACCGCCCGCAGGCTGGTCGGGCGCAGGCTCCGCGCGTACCGCAGGGCAGCCAGCGTTGCCAGGTCAAACTCGTCCACGAAGACGTAGACGGTGCGGCGCGAATAGGTGGGCGGCGTGGTGGGCTTGGCCGGACCACGGTCGCCTGCGCTGATGTGCTCGAGCACCTCGGCTTCCATCCGGTACTGCCGGTTCAGCCTGATCAGCGCCGGCACGCCGACCGCGAACACGATCAGGACCACCCAAGCGCCCTCGGTGAACTTGACCACAGCGAAGACCAGGACGACGATCAGCGAGGTGAGCCCGGCGGCGAAGTTGATCACCAGCTTGTGGTGCCAGCCACGCTCCCTCGTGCGGTGGTGGTATCTGGCCATGCCGAACCCGGCCAGCGTGAACGCGGTGAAAACCCCGATCGCGTAGAACGGCACGAGCGCGTTGACGTTGGCGCCAGCCACGGCCAGCAGCGTGCAGGATAGCACTGCGAGCACGATGATGCCGTTGGAGAACACGAGCCGGTGCCCGCGCTTAGTGAGCCATCGCGGCAGGAACGCGTCCTCGGCCACGAAGCTGGCCAGGAACGGGAAGCCGTTGAAGCTGGTATTGCCGCCCGTGTAGAGGATCAGGGCGGTCGCCGCCTGGACGACGATGAACATGACGTGGCCGAAGGTCGATGTGCCGAAGACCAGCCTGGCCTCCTGCGAGATCACCGTCGGCACGCCCCCCTTGTATGGGGTCGCGTGCGTATAATGCGCTAGCCAGGAGACTCCGGCCACCAGAGTACCCAGGATGACGCCTTCAGTGACGAGCACGCGCCGGGCATTGATGCCCTCAGGCGGGCGGAACACGCTGACCGCGTTGGAGACCGCCTCGATCCCGGTCAGCGAGGAACCGCCGTTGGCGAAGGCCCGTAGCAGCACGAAAACCATCCCGAAGGTGATCAGCGCGCTGTGACTCGGCGACACGTGAGCGCCGTAGACGTTCGCGCCTGGCGGGACGGGCCAGTGCGGCAGCCGGCCGAAGAACTCCCGGACCAGGCCCGTGATGATCAGGATCATCATCACGCTGGTGAAGAGATAGGTCGGGACCGCGAACGTACGGCCTGCCTCCCTGATGCCGCGCAGGTTGCCGAAGAGCATGAGCAGCACGATGCCGACCGAGATGATCGTCAGCAGGTCCGGATGGTCCAGGACCGGGATCGCGGAGGCGACGGCCGCCGTGCCCGCGGCGACCTGGACCGCGACCGTCACTATGTAATCAACCAGCAGCGCGACGGCGGCGATCTGGGCAACCCGTGGACCAAAGTTCTCCCGCGCGACGACATACGAGCCGCCGGCCCTCGTGTAGACGGTGACGACCTCGCGGTAGGACAGCACGACGAGGGCCATCACGAACAGCACGACGCCGGTCAGCGGCAGGATCAGCGCGAACGCAGCGATGCCGAGGCCGCCCCTGAGCAGCTCGATCAAGATTTCCTCTGTGCCGTAGGCGGAGGAGGAGATGCCGTCAGGCGCGAGGACGCCAAGCGCCAGCGGCTTGGACAGCCGCTCCTCACGGAGCTGCTCGTTGACGAGCGGCGGTCCGAGCAGGCGCCGTTTGATCGCATAGCCCAGGGTTTCGCCTAGGTCTTCCCGGCGGCTCCGCAGTCTCGCCACTCTGGCTGTTGCCACGCCCGTCCTGCCTCCGCTCATCCCCGGCCGCCAGAAATGCTGTCAGCACCCCTGACGTGGCTTTCATACCATCCGGGCCAGCTCTCACTCACACAGAGATTAGATGGCAGAGTGAAGCAGCGGGGCGGGTGCCCGTCGGCACTGACAGTAATACCAGCGCCCGGTTTGCTACCCGGAACCGCCGCGTTGCGGCCAGCCAGACACGTCCTGACCATGAGCGGCGTTCTGGGTAGGAGAACGGCAGCGGCAGAGCAGAAAGGCTGCGTGGACATGACCACATCACCGGCGGCTGCGGCGCCGGAAGCGGGCAACGGGCGCGCGCTGCACCTATCCGAGCTCGTCGGCAGGCCCATTACCGACAAGCAAGGGGAGTCAATCGGCAAGCTGGCGGACGTCATCGTGCGGCTCCGGGGTGCCGAGCCGCCGCTGGTCACGGGCCTGGTCGCAGCGGTGGGCAGCCGGGAAGTCTTTGTTCCACTCGAGCAGGTCAGTTCGTTCGATGGCGAGGTGCTAAAGCTGACCAGCGCGCGGCTTGACCTGCGCCAGTTCGAGCGCCGCCATGGCGAAGTGCTGCTCCGGGCCGACGTGCTCGGGCACCGGCTCATCGACGTGCCGACTGCGCACCTGATCAAGGCGGTCGACCTCGAGCTGCAGCGGCAGGGATCAGAGTGGGTCCTGGCGGGCGTGGACACTCGCCGCCGGCCGCGCGGCCTGCTGCGGCTGCTCGCTCCTGACGCCAGCGCGCACCGGTTCGAGGAGTGGGCGAACTTCGAGCCGCTCATCGGGCACGCGGGCAGTGCCCTACTGCGCGGCCCGTTCGGCCGGATTCGACGGCTGAAGCCCGCTCAGATCGCCGACCTTCTCGAGGAGGCTTCCAAGGCCGAGGAGACCGAGATCCTCGGCCAAGTGCACGCCGATCCCGAGCTCGAGGCCGACGTGTTCGAGGAGCTTGACGAGGACCTGGCCACCCGGCTGCTTGGTGCCAGGACCGATGCCGAGATCGCCGAGGTGCTGAACCGGATGCGGGCCGACGATGCGGCCGACGCGATTTCCGAGCTGCCCCAGCGCCGCAGGCAGCCGGTGATCGACTTGCTGCCCGCGGGCCAGCGAGCCAAGGTGCTGACGCTGATGGGGTTCAACCCTACGAGCGCGGGCGGCCTGATGGGGATGGACTTCCTCGCCGTTTCCGAGGACAGCACGGTGGCTGACTCGCTGGCCGCGGTCAGGAGCTCGACGAACCTGCAGCCTGAGGCGCTCACGAGTGTGCACGCGCTCGACACCGATGGCACGCTGTGCGGCGTCGTGAAGCTCGTGACCCTGCTTCAGTCCGATTCGGGTGCTCGCCTGAGCGATATCTACGACGACGATCCGGTCAGGATCGGCGCGGACACCGACGTGGTGGACGTGGCGGTCCTGATGAGCGACTACAACCTCATCACCATCCCGGTCGTAGACGAGGACCGGACCATGATCGGCCTGATCACGGTCGATGACGTGCTTGAGGTCACGCTGCCGGAAGACTGGCGGCGGCGAGAGGCGGCCGAGCCGCCCGACTCGCACCGAGGCAAGAGGCAGTGACCGACCCGGCACGGGAGGGGACTCCGGCTCCGCGGCCCGAGCCTGAGCGCGAGCCTCCCGCACCGGCGAGCCGCCCGGCGCCGCGGCCCGAGCCTGAGCCTGCGCGCGAGACTCCCGCACCGGAGAGAGCCCCGGGTAGGCGCCCGGCCGCGCGGCCCCGGGAGGCGCGCGAGCCGCCCGCCAGGAACCGGACTGCGCCCGCTCGCGCCAGCACGCTCAGCCAGCCCCAGCCGTCCGACGGTGATGCCGGCACCGGTGACATCGAGGGAGCGCTCGGCCGGATCAGGGTCGGGGATGAGCAGCATTCAGGCTGGCGCCGTCAGCTGGTGACGTTCCTGGCGATCGTCGGCCCCGGCCTGATCGTGATGGTCGGTGACAACGACGCGGGTGGCGTCGCCACCTACGCCCAGGCAGGCCAGAACTACGGGTACAGCCTGCTGTGGGTACTGCTGCTGCTGATCCCGGTCCTGATCGTCAACCAGGAAATGGTGGTCAGGCTCGGTGCCGTGACCGGTGTGGGCCACGCCAAGCTGATTTACGAGCGATTCGGTAAGTTCTGGGGCCGGTTCAGCGTCATCGATTTGTTTCTGCTTAATTTCCTGACCATTGTCACAGAATTCATCGGCATCTCGCTGGCGATGAGCTACTTCGGGGTCAGTCCTTACATCTCTGTTCCAATTGCTGCCGCGACTCTGATCGCGATCGCCGCGAGCGGGAGCTTCAGGCGCTGGGAACGGGCGATGTTCGTGTTCATCGGCGCGAGCCTGGTCCTGTTCGTGCCGCTGGTCATCTTCTCGCACCCGGCCACCGCGTCGGTCGCCTACCACTTCTTCCTGCCAGGCGTCCAGGGCGGCGTCAGCTCCAACGCGGTACTGCTGATCATCGCGATCGTCGGCACGACGGTGGCGCCCTGGCAGTTGTTCTTCCAGCAGTCGAACGTGATCGACAAGCGGATCACGCCGCGGTTCATCCGCTACGAGCGCGCCGATACCTTCCTCGGGTCACTGGTGGTGGTCGTCAGCGCCACCGTGATCCTGGTCGCGACGGTGTACGCGGTCGCCGGGACGTCCCGGGCCGGGCACTTCACAGACGCGCTCGGTGTCGCCGAGGCGTTCAGGAGCAAGAACAGCTTCCTCGGCGCCGTCTTCGCGCTCGTACTGCTCGACGCGAGCATCATCGGGGCCGCGGCCGTCACGCTGTCGACGAGCTACGCGTTCGGTGACGTCTTCAACCTCAGGCACTCGCTGCACCGCAAGTTCCGCGACGCGAAGGCGTTCTACGCCAGCTACACGCTGGTGGTGGTGCTGGCGGCCGGCATCGTCCTGGTGCCGGGCGCGCCGCTTGGCCTGCTCACCACCGCGGTGCAGGCGCTCGCCGGGGTGCTGCTACCGAGCGCCAGCGTGTTCCTGCTCCTGCTGTGCAACGACCCCCAGGTGCTTGGCCCGTGGACGAACCCCAGGTGGCTGAACGTCGTCGCGGGGATCATCATCGGGCTGTTGCTGACCCTCTCGGGCACACTGGTGGTAACAACGCTGTTTCCGAGCCTCCGCGCACCACAGGTCGTCGTCTGGATCGCGGTCGGCCTGGGGATCGGCTCGGCGATGGCGTACGGGTGGCTGCGGTTCACCGTCGCGCACCGCATGCTGGTCGCCGACGCCGGGGCTGCGGAGGCCCCGCCGAGCAGGGCGGACTTCGCTGGTATGACGCGGCCTGAGCGGGCCAGCTGGCGGATGCCGCCACTGGCACTGCTCAAGCCGGTGGCCTGGTCCTCGCTGACGAAACTCACGATCGCGGTGCTCTGGGCCTACCTCGTGATCTCCGTGCTGCTGCTCATCGTCAAGGCGATCCAGCTCGGCACTGGCGGCTGAACCGTGGCCGTCCCGGGCCTGGCGGGCGCCTGGCGAATTGACATGTATGAGCCGCATCGGGCATCCTCGACAGTGGTTGACGAGGACACCTCGTTCGGTGAGGCGTCTTCACGGACATAGGCCACTGATCCCAACCGTCGAGAGACGCTCCGGATCAGGACACCTCTCCCCGGCCTAAGGGGTGAGGCCAAGTGGCTGCGCAGGCGGACGGTGCCTGGAGGGACTCAGGTCCCGCGAGTACAGTGCCGCGCTACGCCGTGGAGTGCCAAAGCTCTAACGAGAGAGGTGCCAGCCCCGGCTTGCCGGGGCGCGCGGCCTCCCGGGCGGGTGCGAGGGAGTTGCCGGGCTGCCCGTGCCAGATATCAGCGGCGCAGTGAGCCTGGCACCAGGCTGGAGGGAGGCGAGTCGTGGAACACGATAGACCGGGCCGTGACCGGCCCCACTCGCCGTACTCTCTGCCCGCACTGGGCACGCGCATGCGCCGCCCTGCAAGTCCCTCGCCAGACGCCATCGGCCAGGCCTGACGTAGCAGGTCATCTGAGCCGCTCGTAGCGGCGCTTTCCGCGTGCCCCCCGATCCCGCTGGCTTGCCAGCCGCGATAGGGGTGTTCCGCCATGACTTCCACGAGCCCGAGCCTGGTCACCGCAGGCCGCGCCGCGGCTATCGACGCGGTGCACGGCGTCGACATCAAGGGCGCCTTCGGATCGATCTCCACCGAGGACGCCGGCACCCGCAGGTCGCTGTCGGCCAAGCTGAAGACGCTGCTCGCGGTCGTCGGACCTGGCGTGATCGTTATGGTGGGCGACAACGACGCCGGGGCGTTCTCGACTTACGGGCAGGCCGGCCAGACCTACGGGACCAAGCTGCTATGGACGTTCCTGCTGCTTATCCCCGTCCTGTATGTGAACCAGGAGATGGTGCTGAGGCTCGGTGCGGTCACGGGAGTCGGATACGCCAAGCTGATACTTGAGCGGTTCGGCAGGTTCTGGGGCGCATTCAGCGTGATCAATCTGTTCATCCTGAACGCGCTGACGATCGTGACGGAGTTCATCGGGATCGCGCTCGCCGCGAGCTACCTGGGCGTGCCGAAGATCGTGGCGGTAATCCTGGCCAGCCTCGTCATCGTCGTGGCGGCCTCGACCGGCAGCCTGCGGCGCTTTGAGCGGATGGCCATGGCCCTTTGCGCGGGCTCGCTGCTGCTCGTGCCGCTCTACCTGATCGCGCACCCCAGGCCCGGCCAGATGGCCACGGGATTCGTCATGCCCTCCATCCCCGGCGGCTCTGGCCAGCTCGGGACCGTGCTGCTGCTCGTGATCGGGATCGTGGGCACGACGGTGGCGCCCTGGCAGCTCTTCTTCCAGCAGTCCTACATCGTCGACAAGCGGATCACGCCGCGGTTCATGCGGTACGAGAAGGCAGACCTGTGGATCGGGATCGTGGTCGTGGTGATCGGCGGCAGCGCCCTGATGGGCGCCACCGCAGCCGCGTTCGCCGGGGCCAGGCACGGTCAGTTCACCGACGCGGCCGGTCTGGCTGCCGGGCTTGCGTCGTACGCGGGCCACGCGGCCGGCGCGATCTTCGCTGTCGCCCTGCTCGACGCGTCGATGATCGGCGCATTCGCCGTGTCGCTCTCCACCGCGTACGCGGTCGGGGATGTGCTCGGTCTCAAGCACTCGCTGCACCGCGGCGTGCAGCAGGCGAAGGGCTTCTACGCTATGTACGCCGCCCTGATCGCCTTGGCGGCGACGATCGTGCTGATCCCGGGATCGCCGCTCGGCCTGATCACCGTCGGCGTCCAGGTGCTCGCCGGTGTGCTGCTGCCCAGCGCCACTGTTTTCCTGCTGCTGCTCTGCAATGACAAGGAAGTGCTTGGACCCTGGGTGAACAGGGTCAGGACCAACATCGCGGCCGGCGTCGTTGTCGCGACGCTCGTCATCCTGTCGGCGATCCTGATGATCTCGGTCGTCTTCGGTCGGGTGTCGACCGGGCAGGTCTTCGGCATCATGGGCGTCTCGGTGATCGCCGCCATCCTCACGGGCGGGTTCCTGCTCGTGCGTGCCAGGCTCGCCAGCAGCCGCGGCATCGGCGGCCGCGACTCCGCGGCGACCCCCGCTGACCGGTCAGAAGACCGCAAAAAGAACAGGGAGAATTGGCGGATGCCGCCGCTCGCCATGCTCGCCCCGGTGCAGATGTCGATGGCCAGGCGGGTCGGGATGTCGGCGATGTACGTCTACCTGGGAGCCGCGATCACATTGGTGATCGCACGGGTTGCCCAGCTCGCCCTCGGCGGCTGACCGGCGGCTAACATCGGTCCGCTCCTAGCAATGGGTACTACTTCACCCGCACGTCATCAGGGTCACGACCGACGCGGGCCAGGATCTTGTGACCGCCCGTCGGCGGGTCATGCCCTGACCGCGCCGGTGACCAGCCAGCGAGAGCCGCGGGCCCGCCAGGTCAGCGTCACGAACCGCGCCGCCAGCCAGGCCGAGATGGCGAACCACAGCCCGAGCAGGCCGGCGCCGGTCGCCACGACGACCGCCGCCGCGACCCCGAACACGGCGGTGGACACCAGCCCGGCCACGGCCAGGTAGTCCTGATCGCCTGCACCGATCAGCACACCGTCGAGCACGAAGACAACGCCGGCCACCGGCTGGCCGGCAGCGACCACGAGCAGCACCACAAGCAGCAGGTGGGCGACCGGCGGCGCGGCCGCGAACAGCCCTGGCAGCCAGGGCCGTAGCGCCAGCGTGGCCACGCCGAACACGGCGCCGCAGCCGACACCCCAGCGGATCATCCGCGTCGTCGCTGCCCTTGCTCCCGCAACGTCGCCGGCCCCCAGGTACTTACCAGTGATCGCTTGCCCGGCGATCGCGATGGCGTCGAGCGCGAAGGCCAGCAGGCTCCAGAGCCTGAAGGCCAACTGATGTGCGGCGATCGCCGCGTCGCCCTGCCGCGCCGCGATGGCGGTAGCGGCGATCAGTACGGCCTGCAGTGCCGCGGTCCTTAGCACGAGGGCGGCTCCTATCCTGGCCGCGGCCTTCAGGCCAGGCAGGTCGATGCCGAGCCTGACCCCGGCGCGCCTCGCCCCGTTCGCCACTATGGCCAGGTAAGCGGCGGCCGCACCATACTGGGCGATCACGGTTCCCCAGGCCGAGCCGGCGATGCCCCAGCCAAGCCCGAGCACGAAGGTCGCGTTCAGGGCCACGTTCGCGATGTTGGCGACAACGGAGACGACAAGCGGGGTCCGGGTGTCCTGCAGGCCGCGCAGGACGCCGGTGCCGGCCAGGACGGTCAGCATGGCCGGCGCCGCAAGCAGGCTGATCCGCAGGTAAGTTACCGCGCCGGCCGTCACGGCTGGCGAGGCGCCGAACGCCGCGGTGATCGGCGTCGCGAGCGGCAGCCCGATCGCCAGCACGGCTGCGCCGATCGCGCCAGCCAGCCAGAGGCCGTCGATCCCCTGCCTGATCGCTGCCTGTTGGTTGCCGGCGCCCAGTTGCCTGGCGACTGCGGCGGTCGTGCCGTAGGCGAGGAAGATCGAGACGTTGACCAGCGAGGTCAGCGCCTGGGCGGCTACGCCAAGGCTGCCGAGCGGCGCCGTGCCCAGCCTGCCGACGATCGCCGAGTCGGCCAGCAGGAACAGCGGCTCGGTGATGAGTGCCCCGAAGGCTGGGATGGCCAGCCGCAGGATCTCGGCGTCACGCCCGCCGCGCCAGCCCCGCGGGCGACCGGCTGCTCCGGCTGACGGTGACGGGGGCGACGATGGTGACGAGGGCGGGGGCGCGGGCGGTGAACTCAGGCGACCACCCCGCTGTCGCGCAGCCCGGCGATCTCCGTCTCGCTGAGCCCCAGCCCGCCGAGCACCGCATCGGTGTCCGCACCGGGCCGGACGGGCGGCGCCGGCTGATCTGCCGTAGTGCGGGCGAACCTGGGCGCGGGCTGCGGCTGCGACACGCCGCCGACGTCGGCGAAGACCCGCCTGGCAGCGTTATGGGGATGCACGGCCACCTCGGAAGGCGACAGCACGGGCGCGACGCATGCGTCCGTCCCGGCGAACACGGCTGCCCACTCGTCCCTGGTGCGCTCGGCGAAAACGTCCGCGAACCGCTGCCGCAGCACCGGCCAGCCGGCCATGTCCATCTGCGCTGGCAGGTCGGCGTCGGTCAGCCCGAGGCCCGCCAGCAGTGCCGCGTAGAACTGCGGCTCGAGCGCTCCGACGGCGACGAACTTGCCGTCCACTGTGGCGTAGGTGTCGTAGAACGGCGCGCCGCCGTCGAGCAGGTTCACGCCGCGCTCGTCCCGCCACCCGCCGCGTGCGCGCAGCCCGTAGATGAAGGAGGTGAGCAGCGCCGAGCCGTCCACCATCGCGGCGTCAACCACCTGGCCGAGACCGGATCGCTGCCGCTCGACGAGCGCGGCGAGCACGCCGATCGCCAGCAGCATCCCGCCGCCGCCGAAGTCGCCGACCAGGTTCAGCGGCGGCACCGGCCGCTCGCCGGCCCGGCCGATCGGATGCAGGGCGCCGGAGATCGCGATGTAGTCGATGTCATGCCCGGCGGTCGGCGCCAGCGGCCCCTCCTGGCCCCAGCCGGTCATCCGGGCGTAGATCAGCCCGGGATTGCGCTCCGCGCAGACATCCGGCCCGAACCCGAGCCGCTCGGTCACGCCAGGCCTGAAGCCCTCGACCAGGACGTCCGCTGGGGTCACCAGCTTCAGCAGCAGCGCGACGCCGGCCGGGTCCTTCAGGTTCAGCCCGATCGACCGCCGGCCGCGGCTCAGCGGATCCACCGGCGCCGGCCGGCCGGGCAGGCAGCTCTCGGGCCGCTCGACCCTTAGCACGTCGGCCCCGAGGTCGGAAAGGATCATGCAGCCAAACGGCGCGGGCGCCAGGCTCGCGATCTCGACGACCCCGATGCCGTCCAGCGGTCCCATTAGCTACCTCCGCAACAGCCAAGATTCATCGCCGCAACCGCCCGTACGGGCTACCGCTGCCCGCCGAGCACGGTCTAGCGCATCGTAATCGCCATTGACAGCCCCGGCCGGGCATGCCTGGCGGTCCGCGCCCCCCGAATTCAACAGCTATGTCCCATCACCCGTGCTCTATGAACGGCGGTGGGCCATAGCTGTTCTATTGGGGGGCGGGTGAGGCGCCCGTTATGTCGGGGATGTCGGGGATGTCGGGGATGTTGGGGGATGTTGGGGATGTTGGGAGTGTTGGGGGTGCCGGGGGCGGGCGGTGGTCGGCGGGCCAGCCGGGGGTCGTCGCGACGGTGCCGTCGTGGCGGACGAGGCGGGCCGGCAGGGCGGCTTCTGTCAGCCAGGGGAGCGCGGCCTCGCTTCTGATGATCGCCGCTGTGCTGGCGACGTTGGCGTCGCCGCAGGTCCGCGCGGCCACGCTGACGGTGCGCCAGCAGGAGCGGGCGGGCAGGCCGGTCCGCGGATCGATGATGTGATGCATCGTCGCGCTCCCGGCTTTCCAGGACCTGACGATGGTGCTCGAGGTCGCCAGGCCGCCGGAGCTGATGGTGACGCTCTGGCCTGGCGCATCAGCGGGCGCGGCGTGATCGTCGGTGACCCTGATCTGCCAGCCGTTGCCGGGCGGCGGCCCGGCAACGGCTACATCCCCGCCGAGACTGACCAGGACACCGCAACCCAGTCGCCCGGCGATCAGGGCAGCGCAGTGGTCGGCGGCCCAGGCCTTGGCGGTGGAGCCTAGATCGAGCTGGGCACCGCTGACTAGCTGCACCACTGCCCGGCGAGGATCGAGCCGGACAGCGCGCCAGCCGGGCACCGGGCCGGGCGGGAAGGCGGCCGTCGCCGTCCCCTCGCCGAGCTCGGCGAAGTCGCGGTCGTAGCCAGCCGAGACCAGCGCGTTCCCGCAGGTCGGATCAACGTAGCCGCCGGTCAGCTCGGCCGCCCGCAGCGCCGCGGTGATCAGCGCAATGAATAGCTCGCTGATCCGCGTCGGTTCGCCGCGGGCCCGGTTGAGCCTGGACAATTCGGAGTCCGGCCGGAACCTGCTGCACGCCAGGTCAACGGCGGAGAGCTCCGCGTCGGCGATCGCCCGCGCCTGGCCGAGCGCGGCCGGCTCGGTGCTGACGATCACGCCCGTGGTTCCGAACACGCCGAAAGTGTCGGTCGCCGTGCCCGTCATGATCGGCCGCGGGCAGCCCCGGATTCAGCCGCGCCGCCCTGCCCGGCTGACGGCAGCGCGGCGTCGGGCTCGGTTACCCGCGTGAACGCGCGCAGGTTGGCGAGGCTCTCGCCACGCTTGACCCGCCAGGCGTACTCCTTGCGGATCGAGGAGGCGAAGCCGATCATGAGCGCGTTATCGAAGTTCTCATCGGAGTAGCTGAGTACGCAGCCGAGCAGGCGGTCGATCTCCTCAGGGCTGATCACGGCCAGCGGCAGCCTGCCGACCAGGTAGACGTCGCCCACGGGGTCGAGCGCGAAATGAACGCCGAACATCCGGCTGCCTCGCTCGAGCAGGAACCGGTAGAACTCGGCGTGGTTCTCATCCGGCTGGCGGCAGAAGAACGCTTCGACATGCAGGCTATGCGTGTCGGCGATCAGCCAGGTCATCGTGACCAGCTTGTGCTGGCCTTCGAGCCTGACCAGGAACGCGCCAGGCTGCGGCGAGGAGAAGCTGACACCCAGGCCGGACAGGATCTCGCCGAGCTTGCCGCCGGGGTCACCGGCCTCGGCCGGGCTGGCCGCTTGATCGGTCTCCCGGTCGGCGGTCACGCATCCACCGTGGCCGCGACCTGGCTCATGGCGTCACCGTACACGGCAAGCAGCTGATCGACCGTCGATGACCAGCCGAACCCTGACGCGTGCTTCCTGGCACCGCGGGACAGCCTGGCCAGCCTTCCCGAGCTGGCCAGCAGGTTCGCGATCTCCCTGGCATACCTGGCCGGATCATGCCCGTCCACCAGAACGCCGGAGATGCCGTGCCGGACCGCGGTGCGCAGCCCGCCTGCCGAAGCGGCGACGACTGGCGTGCCGCACGCCTGGGCCTCGACCGCCACGAGCCCGAATGACTCCGAGTAGGACGGAACCACGACGAGGGTTGCCGCCCGGTACCAGTCGGCCAGGTCGCGCTGCGGGCAGGGCGGCTCGAGCCTCATGTTCTGCGTGATGCCGAGCGCGGCGCCGAGCTGGACCAGGCTGTCAGGGTCATTGCGGCCGGTGCCACTCGGGCCGCCGACGAACGCCACCACCAGCCGGTCGGCCAGCTTCGGCTGATCCCTGACCAGCTGAGCCGCAGCTCGCAGCAGCACGTCGGGTGCCTTGAGCGGCTGCATCCGGCCGGCGAACATCAGCACGATCGCGTTGGACGCGATGCCGAGGCGCCGCCTGGCCAGCCGCTGAGAGCCGGGCCGGAAGACGGCCAGGTCCACGCCCGGGCTGACCGATGCGACCCGGTGCGGCGCAGCATCGTAGAGCTTGATCAGTTCCTGCGCCTCGGCGTGGGTGTTGGCAACGATCCGGTCGGCGGATGCGATGACCTCGGCCTCGCCTCGGAGGCGGATATCGGGCTCGACCGCGTCGCGGGCCGCCAGCGCAGCGTTCTTGACCTTGCCGAGAGTATGCATGGACTGCACAAGCGGCACGCCCCAGCGTTCCTTGGCGACGGCCCCGACCTGGCCAGACAGCCAGTAGTGGCCGTGCACCAGGTCGTACCTGCCGGGAGCGTGCGCGGCCTCCTCGCGCAAGACTTCGAAGGTGAAATGGCAGAGCTGAGAAGGCAGGTCCGACTTGTCCAGTTCCTCGAACGGGCCAGCCTCGATGTGCCTGACCAGAACCCCGGGGGTCAGCTCAACCACGGGCGGCTGGTCGCGGGAGACGGCCCGAGTGAAAATATCCACTTCGACGCCTCTGGCCGCGAGGAGCTTGGCCACTTCGACGACATAAATGTTAAGACCGCCGGCATCACCTGTTCCTGGCTGCTCAAGCGGCGACGTGTGAACGGTGATGGTCGCGACTCGCTGCGGGTAGCGACGCGGCACTGGCATACACCTCCGAGACGGGTGAACCCTAAAGTTCGCCGTCATGTTCCCGGCCAGGCTATTCCGGACGAGCGAGCCGGCAACGGCCGCGTTCGCGCTGCTCGCGGAGCGGCTGAGAGGCGCCAGCAGGCGCGATACGCTCAGCCCATGGCGACCTTGGTGCTCCTCAGGCATGGCGAGAGCGTCTGGAATGCTGAGGGTCTGTTCACCGGCTGGGTCGATGTCGGCCTGTCCAAGCAGGGCTTCGCCGAGGCCGAGCACGCGGGCGAGCTGCTCGCAAGCAGCGGACTACGGCCCGGCGTCGTGCATACCTCTGTCCTTACTCGCGCGATCCAGACGGCCAACACCGCACTCGATACCGCGGATCTCGGCTGGCTGCCGGTGCGCCGGTCATGGCGGCTGAACGAACGGCACTATGGCGGGTTGCAAGGCAAGAACAAGGCCCAGGTCCGGGCCGAGTACGGTGACGAGCAGTTCATGGCCTGGCGGCGGTCCTACGACGTACCGCCGCCTCCGATAGCCGACGACGACCCGCTGTCGCAGGCTCGCGACCCGAGGTACGCGCTGCTGCCCGGTGATCTGATGCCGCGCACGGAGTGCCTGCGCGACGTTGTCTGGCGAATGCTGCCGTACTGGCACGACGCGATCGTTCCCGAGCTTGCTGTCGGCCGGACTGTGCTCGTCGTCGCGCACGGGAACTCGCTGCGCGGGTTGGTCAAGCACCTGGACGGAATCGGCGACGAGGACATCGCGGCGCTGAACATCCCGACGGGGATCCCGCTCGTCTACGAGCTCGATGACCGCTACCAGCCGGTGGGCAACGGCGGCGAGTACCTGGACCCGCAGGCAGCGAAGGTCGCCGCCGAGGCGGTCAGGAACCAGGGCAGATGAGCAGGTGAAGGGAAGGCAGCCGCAGCCCGGGCAGTGCGCGTCGCCGCGTCGGCCAGCGCGCGCCCGCTATGTGAACTCAGGAGAGCGACCTGGTGAACTCTCCACAAATTGATCCTGGTCAAGAAGCTGCTCAGGTGCGCGCTCACAGGCTCTCCGCATACCATCAAAGTGTGAATGTGGGGGTGATTGCGGTCAGCAACGCCCGCGTCCCGGCCTTGCCCGCTGAGGCGGTCGGATGAGCGCCCGCACCTCCGCGTACCTGGCCGCTGCCCCGGGTTCTGTCCGGCTGCCTGCGGGGCTCGCCGCCGTGCTCGCTGTGCTGTCGTCGTCAGCAGTGGTCATCGACAGCGACGACATGGTGCTCGAGGCGAGCGAGGCCGCACGTTCGTTTGGGCTGGTCGAGGGCGACGAACTCGTGGTCGGAGAGCTCCTCGCGCTCGCCCGCCAGGTGCGCAGGGACGGTGAGATCCGCGAGGGTGAGATTGACGTCTCGACCGGCGCGCTAAAGGGCAGAACGACGAGCTTTGCCGTCCGCGTAGCTCCGCTGGGGCCCGCCGTCGGTGGCGGCGGGCTGGTCCTGCTGCTTGTCGAGGACCAGACCGAGCGGCGGCGCGTCGAGGAGGTCCGGAGGGACTTCGTGGCCAATACGAGCCACGAGCTCAAGACGCCGGTCGGGGCCCTGGCCTTGCTGGCCGAGACGGTCGAGGATGCCGCGGACGACCCCGAGGCAGTCAGGCGCTTCGCAGGCCGGATGCGGCAGGAAGCGAGCAGGCTGACCAACCTGGTTCAGGACATGATCACGCTGTCCCGGATCCAGGCAGCCGAGCCGGTACCCGACCCGGCGCCGGTCGACCTCGACTCGGTGGTCGCCGAGGCGCTCGATCGCGGCCGGATGAAGGCGACGTCGCGTGGCATCGAGCTCGCCTTCGCTGGCACCAGGCGACTGACCGTGCTCGGTGAGGAGGAGCTGCTGGTCACAGCGCTGCGCAATCTGCTTGACAATGCCGTCGCCTACAGCCCTGAGAAGACACGGGTAGTCGTATCGACCCGCTTGGCCAGCAAGGACATCGTCGAGCTGAGCGTCAGCGACCAGGGGATCGGCATCCCGGAACGCGATCTCGAGCGGATCTTCGAGCGCTTCTACCGCGTCGATCCCGCCAGATCGCGAGTGACCGGCGGTACCGGCCTCGGGCTCGCGATCGTCAAGCACGTCACAGCCGCGCACGGCGGGAAGGTGACGGTGACCAGCAAGGAGGGCTCCGGATCGACCTTCACCCTGCGACTGCCAGTAAGGCCTGGAGCGCGATCATGACGTGCGGGCCGGCGATGGCCCGGACCCGACCCGACCGACTTGAGTGGCCGCGCGGCGGCTTGCCCGACGCGCGCGCTCCGGAAAGCACTGAGTGGCCGCGCGGCGGCTTGCCCGACGCGCGCGCTCCGGAAAGCACTGAGTGGCCGCGCGGCGGCTTGCCCGACGCGCGCGCTCCGGAAAGCACTGAGTGGCCGCGCGGCGGCTTGCCCGACGCGCG
>DASWGE010000038.1:0-5507 GCA_036393895.1 Streptosporangiaceae bacterium
GTCGCTGAGCCCATACCTGGTGGCGGCCGGATCCAGCTCGAGGTCGACGGGCAGCAGGTCCGACACGACCGTAAGATCGGCCTCCCGCATCGGGCGCAGCGTCAGGTCCCGCGAGGCCAGGCGCAGGTCGAACAACGGCCAGTAACCAGAGGTCACCCGGCGACATTAGGAGAGATCGGGGCGCCGTAGCAACAACATATCGACCAGGCGGGTTTTCCTTATCCTGGGCGGTTACAGATTGGACTTGATGGTGCCGCCGTCGATCTGGAATACGGCGCCGGTGATGTAGGAGGCGCGCTCCGACGCAAGGAATGCGACTAGCTCGCCGAGCTCGATCGGCTGGCCGAGGCGGCCCACGGGGATCGTCGCGGCCACAGGAGCGAATTGAACCTCGATCTCCGCTATCTCGGCAGTGGTCCGGCCCTCAAGGCCAGGGCTGATCCTGGAGGTCAGAAACGAGCCAGGCAGAACGAGGTTGATCGTGATGCCGTCCCTGGCCAGTTCAGGCATGATCGCCTTCGCCAGGCCAGCGATGCCCGGGCGGATCCCGTTTGACAGGTCGATGCCTTCGACCGGCTGCTTCACCGACGTCGACTGGATCCCGACGATCCGCCCCCACCGCCGCCGGCGCATGTGCGGCACCACCTCGCGGAGGAAACGGACGAAGTTCAGCATGGTCACCTCGAACGCCTGCCGCCAGTCATCGTCGGTGAACTCCCAGAACGTGCCTAGGGCCGGGCCGCCTGAATTATTGACTAGCACGTCGATGCTGCCAAACCGCTCGACCGTCGCGGCGACCACGCTGCCGATGCCGGCCGCGGTAGTCAGATCGGCAGGGACAGCATGGACCTCGGCGCTCGTGGCACGCCTGATCTCGTCGGCAGCCGACCGCAGGAGCTCCTCGGTACGCGCGCAGATCGCGACGCGCGCGCCCTCGCGCGCCAGCGCGAGCGCCGACGCCTTGCCCAGTCCCTTGCTCGAAGCAGCGACGAGCGCGACCTTGCCGTCCAGCCCCAGATCCATGTAGCTCTCCACGTCCGATGCCGCTCGGTAAACCCGCGGACCTCTATGTACCACACCCGCGTGATCTTCATCCTGAACCATCCCGCGGGGGCACTGCGGGATGGTTGAGAGAGCGAGCCGAGCCGTAGAGTTGTGAATCACAACGGCGCGAGCAAAGGAGTCTCAGCGATGACCGGTCAGCTTGCGATAACGGCGGTAACTGGCGGTCGCGGCCGGGGACCGCGAGGGCAGCTGACCACGTTATGGTCCGGGGCTGACTGGTGCCCTATCCCGCGGTGCAGCCGCCAGATCGACCCGTCGCGCCTCATGTGCCGCTCGCACTGGTACATGGTGCCGAAGGAGCTACGCGATCAGGTGTGGGCGACCTGGCGGTCTGGTCAGGGTGCGTGCAGCGCCGAGCATCGGGGAGCCGTCCACAGGGCGGTCATCGTGGTGCTCACTGCCATCGCCGAGACCGCGCCGTCACCCGCCTGATCACGATGAGCAGGTGTCTTCCCCGCCGGCGCGAGGTTCGCCCGCCGAATCATCGGGGCCACCAGCGCTCGTAAAGCGGTCAGCGAGCCCGGTTTCCTTCAGGTGCAGGGCGAGCTGGTCTGGCATGTCCGCGAGGATCAGGCTGGCGCGCGCGCATGCCGCTACCCTGCCTTGCGCCCGCAGCAGGCCAGCCAGGCCGAAAGCGTCCCAGAACGCCAGGCCGGCCAAGTCGATGATCAGGCGCGCGGCCGGATCTGCGGCGAGCACGCGCTCGACAGCATCGGTGAGCCGTCCGGCCGAGTTCAGGTCAAGTCGCCCGGCCACGGCGAGAATGACGGATCCGCCGCTCGAGCGCTCGGCGAGCGTGAACGGCCCGGCCGAGCCAGGCTGCCCGAGGGCAAAGCTGATCTTCGCGGCCGAGCCGTTGATTCCCGGATGCAGGCTGGTCCGGTCCGCTAGCTGGCGGACAAGCCAGAGCCCGTGCCCTGGCTCGATTTGCCAGGCTGGCGCACCGGGCATCGATCGGGCGTCCGCGCCGCTCCCGGATTCCTTGGCCCCCTCGGCGGTCCCGGCTATGCCGTCGTCAGTGACCTGGCAATGCAGCATCTGATCGTGTTTCCAGATCCGCAGCCGACCGCGGCCGCTGCCGTGGCGCACCACATTGGCGGCGAGCTCGTGCACGGCGATGACAAGGTCATCAGCACGGCGTTGTGACAGGCCGGCCTGGAGGGCATGGGCTGCTACCGAGGCGCGCAGCCGGTACAGCGAGTCGCCGTCAAGGGCCTGCTCAAGGATCGGCTGGACCCCGTCGCCCGGCCCCCCGTACGTTGGGGCATCCGATACGCCGCCAGTTGGGTGCCCTGGCGGCTGCGGCACACCGGTCGCGTTACCTGTCATCGACCGTCACCAGCCTGATACTGCCGATGCTGTCCGCGCCGAGCAGCGTGAACTTGCCAGCGATCGCGGGCGGGCACTGGAGGATGACCCGGCGCGGCAGGGGCAGGCTGCGAGCCAGATTCACGATCATGCGCATGGACGACACATCGATGAATGTTAGGTCGGCCAAGTTGATCGTGATATCGCCGTCCATCCGCAGCGCCTCGGCGAGCGCCAGCGCGAGAGGCTCCTCGGCGTGGTAGTCGATCTCACCCGCGACGCGGATGCCCGGGGGCGCGTACTGGCGGCAGATCCGAAGCACCGCGTCCTGGTAATAGGTGGCCGCCGCAACGGAGCGGGTATGCCGCCCGGCCACAGAGGCCAGGGTTACCGGGTCAAACCGTTCCCGGTCGTACTGGCATAGCACGGACGTGGCCGTGGCTGCCAGCACCGCCGCCACTCCATCCTCGAAGTCAGGCAACTGCTCGACCCCCGATATCGGCCGCAGCGCCCAGCTCATGTCCAGCGCCACCCGCAGGCCGGGAAGCCCTTCATTCCTGCAGGCAGCGACCTGCTCGCTGAGCCAGCTCATCGCATAGCCGGCGGCGAATGCCTGCCCGGACAGCAGGTAGTCCTCGCACGACAACACGGTCATCTGTCCCGCCGCGACCGCAGGGTCGATGGCAATCCCGCGCCTGGACAGTTGCATAGCAGCCTGCCCCGGTGCCGAGTCACTGAGCCACAGTACTTTCAGGCCTCCGGCAAGCCCATCCCTGATGAACGCCGCCGTCAGGTCGAATAGCTCTTCGCTCTCGCCAAAGGTAAGGCATGCGTGATCGTTTACCGCGAGGTCGGTGATCTGCGTGTCGGCACCGACCGTCACCGGCAGCACCGCCGCCCGGTCGCCCTTCCTGTGGTCACCTAGCATCACCAGCCCATCGCTTGTCCGGTTGGCCTTCTACCCAATGCATTACGCCTCATTCGATCACTCGCAGGCCAAACGCGCCTCAGGCGCACAGTCCCGGCTTATACGCTCTGCCTGGTGCCTGGGTTCACCGGCCCACGCGTACACGCGCTGCAAGGGAAGGGCAGGAGATGGCGCTGCTGCTGCCTGAGGCGGACGGGATCGCAGGGTACGTCGCACGCCAGCTTCCGCAGGCAGCGGTGCTCAGCTACGGCGAGACCGATCGCGGTCGCCTGGACAGCGTCACGTTCTACTGCCTGCCGTACATGGGCGATGCGGCCAGCATCGCCCTGATCAGCGGGCTGCCCGCGCTGCAGGTCATCCAGAGCCTGAGCAGCGGAGGCGATGAGGTCGTCGCGGCTGTGCCCAGCCAGGTCACATTGTGCAACGGGCACGGGCTAGGCCACGAGGAAGGCACCGCTGAGCTGGCGCTTGCCCTCATCCTCGCCAGCATCCGGAAGATTCCGTGGTTCGCTGCTCGGCAGTCGCAGCGGGCCTGGTCGCACGTGCGCACGGAGTCGCTCCAGGGCAAGCACGTCCTCCTAGTCGGTTACGGCGGCATCGGCAGCCTGATCGAGCAACGGCTCGCCCCGTTCGGCGCCCGTGTCAGCCGGGTCTCGAGGACTGCCAGGGACGGCGTCAGCGGGCTGGCTGAGCTGCCGGCGCTCGCGTCGGCTGCTGACATCCTGGTGATCTGCATCGCGCTGCACCCGGCCACGAGAGGCTTGATCGACCGGCAGGTCCTGGCGGCCCTGCCTGATGGCGCTCTGGTCGTCAACGTGGCGAGGGGCCCGGTCGTGAATGGTGATGCGCTGGCCAGCGAGCTCAACTCGGGCAGGCTGCGCGCCGCCCTCGATGTCACAGACCCCGAGCCGTTGCCGTCCGAGCGGGCGGAGTGGACCTGGCCCAATGTGCTGATTACCCCGCACATCGGCGGCGACACGGCCGTCTTCGCCGAGCGGACGCCGGCGTTCGTGGCTGACCAGGCAGCGCGCCACCTCACTGGCCGCCCGCTGCAAAACGTCGTTCGCCCCGCAGCCGCGTGAGCAAGCGTCAGATTCCGCCGTCGTCTGGACGCGGCGCAGTCAGTGCGGCAGACTGCTGGAACGGTTGCTGAGCCAGCCGGGGGTATGAAGGCAGGCTCGTACGGATTGGGCCGCCGGTGATCATGGCGCAGTCCTCGGGGGGTGGCGGTGCATTTTCTGCGTGATCGGCGGACAGATCGAGCGCCGCTCCTCGCTGTTTTCGCCGCGGCCACGCACCGCGCCAGCCTGCGCCGGAAAGCTGACGACATCGCCGTTTCGCGCGGTCACAGCGGGGGAGATGGCGCCAGCAATCGGATCCCAGCCGGCCAGCAAGCTTGGAGCGCCACTATGTCCACTGCCGCGACCGCGTGGTCAGCCTCAGTTACCGCGTCGCTCGCTGCCGAGAGCAGCTTGCGTTCCGCCGAGCGTAGTCAGCCGGCCGCTGAGGTGGGCTGGCCGCAGGAGCGCATGACCGCCAGGCCGGCGTCTGGAACGGGCTGGCCCGCTGCCGATCCGGCGCCGCCCGAGTCCGACCTGCGCCGTCCGGCCGAGCGCCCTGAGGCTTACCGTCACCTGTGGCAGCCCTGGGGGCGCAAGCCGCCGCCCCGCCAGGCGCTAGGTCGCCCCTACGTCTGGGACGGGAGCTGGGACGGGAGCCAGGACGGCCAGCTTGCAGGACCAGACACAGATCACGGCCGGAAAGCAGCAGCCGGCCCGACGGCCGGGGAGCGTCCGCACGAAAGAGCGGACGGCGTGGATGCGCTGACTGGTGTCGTAGCGAGCAGCGAGCAAGCGGTCATCGGGGATGATCTCCGCCAGCCCGCAGCCTGGTGCCAGATCGGCGCGTGCATCGCCAGGCACACCGACGCTGCGGCGCTTGGTGAGGCCGATATCCGCAGCAGGGCCGTGGCCTGCGGTTGGTGCCTGGATGCCTTCGGCCGGCTCGTATGTCCGTCCTGTCAGCAGCATTACCCGGTCTGGAGCGCACGGCCACTAGCGCTCCGCGCTCAGGCGGGAAGGCAGCGCGGCGCCACGAGTATCCAGGCCGGACAGCACAGGCGGACTTACAAGTAGCGATCACGCGCTGGATATGACGCACGGCCGTCGGCCAGGCGACCTCGGAGCTGGCGCTGCCGACGTGGCTT